>JAEUJO010000061.1 GCA_016794615.1 Pseudonocardia sp.
CCGTCACCAGCGGCGCTACCCTCCCGGGCGTGACTCCGGAACCCCCGCAGCTGCCCGGGTTCCGGCAGCTCGCCCCGCTCCGCCGGGGCCGGTCCGTCGCCGTGTACCGGGCGCGGCAGCACCACCCGGACCGGTGGGTCGCCCTCTCCGTCTTCGACGTGCGCCTCACCGAGCGCGCGGCGGTGGAGCAGTTCCGTGCGGAGGCACGTGCGATCGGGAAGCTCGCCCACCCCGGCGTCCTCCTCGTACACGGTGCGGACGTGCTGCCCGACGCGCGGCCCTACCTCGTCACCGAGCTGTGCGAGGGGTCGCTGGCCGACCGCATCGCCGCACGCGGACGGTTGGACGCGCACGAGGTGGCCGCGGTCGGGCTGGTCGTCGGGCGCGCGTTGCAGCACGCCCACGACGCCGGTGTGCGGCACGGGGACCTCACACCGGAAGGTGTGCTGCTGCGCGACGGCGCCGTGCCGGTGCTGGCCGGCTTCGAGCCGGCCGTGCTGTGCGACTACCGCGGCGCCGGTGAGCCCACCCCTGCGCACGCGGCCCCGGAGACCGTGCGTGCGGACGGGGCCGTGGACGAGCGCACCGACGTCTACGGTCTCGGCTCGGTCCTCTTCACCGCGCTCGCCGGTGCGGCGCCGTTCCCGACCCGGCGGGGGGAGCAGGAGCAGGACCGGCTCGCGCGCATCCTGCTCGACGAACCGCCGGCGCCGCCCGGGCCGGCATGGCTCGCGGACCTGGTGCGGGCGATGCTCGCCAAGGAGCCCGCGGCGCGACCGACGCTGCACCGGGTCGTCGACGTGCTCGCCGCCGTCGCCGCCGACGAGGTGCTGCCCGGAGCAGCCGCCGAACCCCACCCGGCGCCGCCCGCCGCGCCGCCGGAGGCCGGACGGCACGCAGCACCGTGGACGCTCACCGCCGCCTGCCTCGCGGTGCTCGTCGCCGTCGTCGCCGGTGTGCTCCTGGTCTGGCCCGCCGTCGGCTGATCCGGCGGGCTCCCGGTCGGCGGCACCGTCGCCGGAAACGCGCGCTGCCACACCTGCCGCATGCTGTCGCACATCCGGCGGGGTCGTCGTACCTGTCGGGCAGGGTGTGCCGGTCCGGCCCGGGTGCGGCGTCGCGCGAGAGGTGCACCGCGGGCCGGGTCGGGGCCGACGAGGTCCGCTGGACCGGCGCCGCTCAGACCCGGGTGTCCCGCACCCGGGTCAGGCCGCGGTAGCGGGTCGTCGCCCGCAGCCGGGCACTCAGCGGCTGCTCCGCCAGCGCGCCCCGGATGGCCTTCTCCGCCGCCCAGGCCGCCGCGGCGAGGTCGGGGTCGCCGGGCGCCGCGGCGTCCCCCGCCCACAGCGCCTCGTCGACGCACCGGGCGAGGTGCTCCAGCTCTGTGCCGCTGCCGTCGAGCAGCTCCGCGGCCGGGCGCCGCAGGTCGCGGACGGTCATGTCCGTCGTGGCCTCGACGCCGTGGTCGCGCAGCCGGTCGCGGACCTCGAGCCACGCCCCGACGACGGCCCCGCTGCCGCCCGCCCGCCGCCTGCGGATCCGGCGCACGCGTTTGACCAGCGGCACCCCGAGGAGCACCAGCAGCACCGCCCCGGTGAGAGTGCCCGCGGCCGCCGGGACGACGACGTCCCACGGGCTCGGCAGCGGCTCCGGATCGTCGTCCGGCGGCGCTGTCACGGAAGCGGGTGGCGCCGGTGCCGGGGCGGCGGGCGGCGCGACGGCGCGGCGCCGGGCGGTCTCCGTCGCGGCGTCGGTCGGTGCCGCCGGTCCGAGCACCTCGCGGACGCCGCCGGTCGGGTCGAGCGGCATCCACCCGACACCCGCCACCGCCACCTCCGGCCACGCGAACGCGTCGCCGTTGCGCACCACCGTCACACCGTCGGGCCCGGCGGGCTCGGGCCGGAAGCCGACGACGAGGCGGGCCGGGATCCCGACCGACCGCGCCATCAGCACGTACGCAGCCGCGAACTGCTCGCTGGTGCCGGTCTTCGTGTCGGTGAGGAAGCGGACGAGCTGGACATCCCCGCTTCCCGTGGGCCGGTCGGCGCCGGCCAGCCGGTAGTTGTCGCGGAACCAGCGTTCGAGCACCAGCGCCGTGGCGAACGACGGTGGCGCACCGTGCAGCGCTCCGGCCGCCGCCGCCGGCACCGCGGCGGGCAGGGTGCCGTCGACGTCGGTGCCTGCGGCCTCGGGATCCACCGCCGCGTCGACGAGCTGTTCGGGTCCCGGCATCGCCGCGTACCAGCTGAGCCGGTACCGGGCGCCCGCGGCTCCGGCGGGGAGCAGCAGGCTGCCGCTCGCCGGGTCGACCGCCGGGCGCAGCCCCTCGACGGAACGCACCGCGGCCTGTCCGGGCAGCCACGGTCCGCGCAGCCCGTCGGCCACGGTGACGTCCGCGGTGCTCAGCCGCACCGGCACGGTGAGCGTGGTGTCGGGTGGCAGCGCCGCGCCGAGTGGGCGGTACCGCGCGCTGCTGGTGAACCCCGCACCGTCGTAGCCGTCGAGCACCACCAGCGGCCACCGGGTGACGGGACCGTCGGCGCGGGCGGTGAAGACGACGTCGTCGGGCCGGTCCAACCGGCCGGCGAGGTCGGCGAGCGGGCTCACGGCACCGCCGGTGACCGTGATCGGCGCGATCCGGTCGGCCACCGTCCACGCCGGGCCACCGACCGGGTCGACGGCGGCCAGGACCCACCCGGCCAGCGTCGCGACGAGAGCGAGCGGCAGCGCCGGGCGCGCGGCCTCGGCGAGCCGGCGGCTCCCGCCTGCGAGCACGACGGTCGCGCCCAGGCCGTAGACCACCGCGAGCCCGACCGCCGGCAGCCGGCCGACCGCGGCGAAGACCTGCGCGAGCACCGCCACCGCCAGGCTCGGCAGCAGCGTCAGCCCTGCGGCGACGCCGCGGCGCAGCCACTCGGCCCCGACGACGCCGGCGAGCAGCACCAGCGCCGGGACGAACGCGACCAGCGTGAGGTCGGGGTGGGCGGGCAGCGTCGACTCGAGAGTGCGCAGCCAGCCGTGCAGGACGCCGTCGGCGAGCGCGCGCAACGGTGCGCCGGTGAGCGGGACATCGCCGGGCGCCAGCAGGCCCGCCGTCCCGGCCGTGGCGCCGAGGAGCACCCCGAGCGGCGCGCGCAGTGCGGCGAGCCGGGGCCTGCCGTACGTGAGCTGGTCGGCGGCCGCGACGCCGGCGACGACCCCGAGCACCGGTAGGAGCAGCGCGGACACGGCGAAGGTGGCGGAGAACGACAGCCCGGCGGCGGCCGTGGCGAGCAGCAGCCCGAGGCCGCCGACCCGGCCGGTGCGGTCGCCGCTCGACGCATCCCGGTCCGTCCAGGTCGGCGCCGGACCCGACGCGACGTCCCGCGCCCACCTCCAGCGGCCCCCTCCCGTCGGCGCGTCCACCGCGTTCGAGGAGCTCACCGCGGCACCGTCGGGTTCCACCGCCGCAGCGCCTGCGCCGCGTCGCGTTCCCGGATCGTCAACATGCTCCCGGCGGGTTCCGAGGTGTGCGACAGGTCGACGGCCGCCGAGACGTCGAAGGCAATCGCCTCCGCGTACCGGGCCGCCTGCACCGCGACCGCCTCGCCGGGCGGTCCGCCGACGTGCACGAACCATCCCTCGCCGAGGCACGCACCGACCAGGGCCAGATCGAGCGCCGCCGCGGTGTCCTGCCCGGTGTCCTGCCCGGCGTCCTGCCCGACCAGGCACAGCTGGTCCGCCGCCGCCCGCAGCCCGGTCGTCCCCGAGCGGACGTCGAGCACCAGCCCACCGGTCGTCGCCAGACGCGCCGGCCGGTCCTGGTCGGCGGCCGCCCACAGCACCGAGGCGACGATCTCGACGGCCGCCTCGAACGCGTCGGCGTCCAGGACGTCGCGACGGGTGTCCAGCACGACGACGCACCACGGCTGCGCCGGGTCGACGTACTCGCGCACCATCAGCTGCCCCGTCCGCGCCGTGGCCTTCCAGTGCAGGTGCCGCAGCTCGTCGCCGGGCACGTACGGGCGCAACGCGCGCAGGTCCGTCGCCCCGGCCATCGGGTGCGGCGGCGGTGCGCCCTCGTGGTGGTGGCGTGCTCGGCCCGCCTCGGCGAGCCGGACGGGGTGGCGGCGGGGATGGACCCACACGTGGGTCTCGCCGCCTGCGGACCGGCGCCTGCCCACCAGCCCGAGCAGGTCCGTGCGCTCCACGGTCAGCGGCCCGATCGGGATACGGCCACGCCGGGTGGTGGGCAGCTCGTAGCGGTAGCGCGCCGACCCGCCCGGCGGCAGCGACCTCACCCGGACGGGCCGCGCCTGTGACCCGACCTCGTCGACCGCGGTGAAGCCGGCCCGGCGGCTGTGTGTCCGGTTGCGGACCACCAGCTCGGCGAACGCGGGCTGGCCGGTGTCGACGCGGTCGGGGTGGACGGCCCGGGTCACGCCCAGCCGCAGTCGCCCGGCCGTCGGCACGAACGCCAGCGCGACGGCCCCGAGCGCGCTGCCGGCGAGCGCCCGCAGCAGCGGCAGGTTCAGCGCGACACCGACCGCGAGGAGCACGACGGCACCGGACAGCACGGCCGCGCCGCGGGTGGTCAACCGCACGGTCAGGCCCGGAGGGCGGTCGGCTGGGGGATCGCGCCGAGCACGTCGTCGAGCACCTCGCCCGCCATCCGGCGGTTCAGCTCGGCTTCCGGGGTGAGCACGATCCGGTGCGCGAGCACCGCGTGCGCGACGGTCTTGATGTCGTCCGGGGTGACGAACGACCGGTCCTCGATCGCGGCGGCCGCCCGCGCCGCGGAGACCAGCGCGACGCTGCCGCGTGGGCTCGCGCCGTAGCGGACGGCCGGGTGCTCGCGAGTGGCCGCCGCCAGCTCGACCGCGTAGCCGGCGACCAGCGGGTCGACGTGCAGCCGCCGCACCTGCGTGATCACCGCGGCGAGCTCGGGAAGGTCGAGGACGGGGGTGAGCGCGTCGGGATCGAGGCCGGTGGCCGCACCGAGCACCACCCGGACCTCGGCGTCGTGGTCGGGGTAGCCGACGGCGACCCGCATGAGGAACCGGTCGAGCTGGGCCTCGGGCAGCCGGTAGGTGCCGTCGAGCTCGATCGGGTTCTGGGTGGCGACGACGAGGAACGGCCGCGGCACCGCGTGCGGCACCGAGTCGACCGTGACGATCCGCTCGGCCATCACCTCGAGCAGCGCGGACTGCGTCTTCGGCGTGCCGCGGTTGATCTCGTCGGCGAGCACGACGTTGGCGAAGATGCCGCCGGGGCGGAACTCGAAGCTGCCGGTGCCCTGCTGAAAGACCATGACGCCGGTGATGTCGCCCGGCAGCAGGTCCGGGGTGAACTGGATGCGGCTCCACCGGCCGCCGATGCTGCGGGCCAGCGACCGGGCGAGGCTGGTCTTGCCCGTGCCGGGCACGTCCTCCAGCAGCAGGTGCCCCTCGGCGAAGAGGGCGACGGTGGCGAGCCGGACGACGTCGGGCTTGCCCTGGATGACGCGCTGGACGTTGTCGGCCAGCAGCGTCGCGGCCCGGGCGGGGGACAGCGGCATGGGGAGCTCCGGGTCATCGGTCGGGGGAGGGGATCGGTCGAGGGGAGGCTCAGTCGGTGGTCACCGACACGCGGTCGGTCCGGGTCGTGGTGCCGTCGGGGTTCCGGGCGGTCAGCACCACGGTGTAGGTGGTCTCGGGGTCGAGGCCGCCGACGGCGATGCGGATGCGGGCGCGGTCGCCGCAGGTGCCGGACCAGCGGATCTCGTCGTCCACGCTCAGGGCGCACGGACCCGTCGCGCCGCCGCCGTCGTTCGCGGTCACGGTGATCGCGTCGTCGCCGCTGGGCTCGGCGTCGAGCGTCATCCGCACGGCGCAGGTGCCGGGCCGCGCGGTGACGGCGGAGGTCGTCAGGGGGCCGGTGAGCAGCCGCCCGCCCGGCGCCCGGGTCACCGCTCGCACCGACACCGTGTACGGCGCCGCGCAGGGGTCGCCGACGACGGCGGGGAGCGACGTGCCGGTGGTCGTCCGGCTGGCCGTCACACCCCGTGCGGAGGTCCACCTCACCTCGTAGCGCACCAGCGCACCGCCGCCGAGGTCGGGCGGCTTCCAGGACGGCGTGAACGCGTACGGCCGCGGCCCGTCCGGTGCCGCGAGCGTGAGCCCGACCGGGGCGCCCGGCCGCGCCACGGCGGCGGAGGCGGTGGCGACGGCCGAGAGCGGGCCGGTCCCGGCCGCGTTGGTCGCCGACACCGCGACGCGCACGGGGCGGTCCGCCGGGCTCTGCAGCGTTGCCGACGTGGCTGTCGTGGTCGTGACGACCACGCGGTTGAGCACGACGGTGTAGTGGTCCACGGCGCCGGCCGGGGCCCGCCACGCCATCGTGAGCACGTCGCCCCGGCGCTTGACCGCGACATCCGTCGGTGCCTCCGGCACCGCGACGCCGGGGCCGTCGGGCGCGTCGGTCGCCGGTGCGGCGGCCGGGCCGGCCGCGGCGAGGGCCGGAGCCGGCCGGGCGACCGTCCCGGACATCGTTCCGCCGGTGGCGACGGTCGTGGCCGACCCGTCGGGGTCGACGACGGTCGTGGCGGTGCCCTGCGGGTCGTCGACGTAGAGGCGGCCGTCCTCGCCGCGGACCGGGCCGACGGCGCCGGGCGCGAGCTCGGCGGTGCCCAGGAGCGCGCCGTCGCGGCCGAACGTCCGCAGCCGGCCGCTGTCCTGGTCGAGGACGGCGACGACGGCGCCCGCGGCGGCCGGGGCGGCGTAGCGGCCCGGGCCCAGGTCGACGACGGTGGGTGCACCGCCTGCCGGGTCGGCGAGCACGAGCGTGCCGCGGTCGGGGACGACGACGGGCAGGCGGCCTGCGCCGTCCGTGTCACCCACCAGCACCGTTCCGGTCAGGTCGGCACCGAGCGTGACCGGGGCGCCGTCGCCGGTCGCGAGCGTGCCTGCGGTCGTGTCGAGCCAGGCGGGGCGACCGGCCACGACCGTGAGCGCCCCGGCCGCACCCGGTGCCGTGCGGGTCGCGCAGTCCGGGGTCACGGCCCCGGTGCGCAGTGCGCACACCTCTCCGGTGTCGGTCCGGTGCACCCACACCGTGCCGTCCGCGGTGCGGACCGGGGCGCCCACCGGGCCGCCGACCTCCACCGCCGTGCGGGGCTCCCCCAGCCGCTCGATCGCCCCTGCCTGCGGACGGACCAGGTACGGACCGCCGACGACCTCGATCCCGACGGGGACCTCGTCGCGCGCGGCCCGCTGCGGGGCACCGACGGTGAGCGCGGCGCGGGCGATGGGCGACACGGCGTCGCGGGCGACGACGAACCCCTGCCTGCGGTCCTGCAGCACCATGAGCGGGTCGCCCGCGGACGACGGTACGTCGACCCGGGCGTCGACCCTGCGGGTGCCCGCGTCGATGTGGAACGCCGCCCGCTCGACCCGGTTGTAGACCCAGTGCCCGGGCTCCTGGAAGGTCACCGACGGCGGCCCGGTGCCGGTGGCGACCGTCGCGGCCGCGACGACGACGGCGACTGCGGCGAACGTGACGAAGAGGGTGACCGTGTGCGGTCGCAGAAGTGCGATAACGCGCACGTACTCCTCCGTTCGGGAGGCTGGGTCGTCCTTCCTCCCGTCGGTACGACGGTTCACGTGACGCAGCGTTGCCAGGCGTTTCACGATCGAGATGTTGCGTTCACGCCGTCCCTGCAGCCGGCGGATCCCGCATCCCGTCGAGCGCGGTGCCTCCCCGGAACCCACCGGCGTCGACCTCGGCACCTGCACCGCCGCCCCCGACGGAACAGCCGATATCCGTGTGCCGAGAAGGGCCGGCCTCGCCGTTCAGGCGGTGTGGTGGACGTCGCCGGAGCAGAGCGTGTGCGGCGATCCACAGGTGGATGAGTCAGTTGCCCGGCGGCGGCCCGCCCTGGTCGGGGTTCGCGGTCACCGTCGCCTGCGGGAGCTCGACCCGGGCGCCGTCGTTCAGGCCGGAACGGACCTCGACGTAGTCGTCGCCCACCAGCCCGGCCAGGAACGGCATCGACACGGGCTTCCCGTCGGGCCCGGTGATCGTCACCGTCGGTTGCCCGCCGCTGCGGCGTACGGCCGCGGCGGGGACGCGCAGCACGTTGTCGACCGACTCGACCCGCACGTCGGCCTCGGCGGTCTGCCCGTCCCGCAGACGGTCCGTCCCGCCGTCGACGACGACCGTGGCGTAGTAGCTGATGATGCCCGACAGGTCCACCCCGCTGGGTGCGACGCTGACGACGCGGCCGGTCATGGTGTCGTCGGGAAGGGCGTCCACGCTCACCCGGACCGGCTGGCCGGGCAGGACCCGGGCGGCGTCGGCCTCCTCGAAGGGCACGACGACCTGGAACGAGTCGGTGGCGTCCAGCGTCACGAACGCGCCGGCCCCGGGCGTGCTGCTGCCGCCCGAGGTGGCCCCGGTGCCGCCGGACGTCGCGGGCAGTGGCGCGGTGCCGCCGGGGGCGAGGGCGGTGACCGCCGACGGCGCGGGGACGACCTCGCCCGCGGTGCCGTTGATCGCGGTGACCGTGGCCGCCGCGGGAGCCGTGATCACCGTCTCGTCGACGTCGCGCTGCGCGATGACGACCGCCGCGCGCGCGTCCTGCACCTGGGCCCGCTGCGCCGCGATGTCCTGCGGGCGGTCGTTGCCCGCCGTCGCGAGCTGGTTCTGCGCGGTCACCACGGCCTGCTGGGCGTTCTGGACCGAGACGTCGCCCGCCGCCCGGTCGGTCTGCTCCTTCTGCTCGGCGGCGTCGAGCGCGGTCTGCGACGAGACCACGGTGCCCTCGGCCTGCTGGACGGCCGAGCGGTCGGAGAGCAGGCGGCTGCACGCCGCGCCGGTGCGCTCGTCGGCGAGCGCGACGTCGTCGTCGAGGCCGCCGTCCAGCGGGGACGAGGCGGCGCGCAGGACCACCGTGGTCACGACCCGGGCCGGTGCCGTGCCCCCGAACGTGCCGCCGGACGACCGGCTGTGCTGCGCGGGCTCACCCGCAGGTGCCGCGGGCTCGGCCGGCGCCACGGCGGTGAGCGGCTCCGGCATCCGGGCGGGTACCAGGTCCTGGGTGGGCTCCGTCGGCACGGTGGTCGGCTTGGTCGGCACGGTGGTCGGCTTGGTCGGCACAGTGGTCGGCTGGGTGGGCACGGTGGGCTGGGTGGGCACAGTGGTCGGTTCGGTGGGCACGACGGTCGGCTCGGTGGGGACCGTCGGTGCGGCGGTCGGCACCGTCGGCACGGTGGTGGGCGCGGTGACGCCCGCCCCCGTCCCGGCGGTCGTCGGTGTGACTGCGGCCTGGGTCGGGGTGGCCGTGGCCGTCGTCGCCCGCGGGCTCGCCCGGCACGCGCTCCGGTCGGCGTCGAGCTGCGCCTCGGCCCGGTCCTGCGCCGACTTGTCGAAGCCGAGCTGGGTGCGGGCGCGGGCGGTGGCGGACCGGTTGGCGGAGTTCGTCGCGTCCACCTGCCTGCGCGTCGCCCGCTCGATGTCCTGGGCCTTGTCGAGCGAGGCCTGCGCAGCCTCGACCGTGTTGCCGCCGAGCAGCTTGTTCAGCGTCGCGATCTGCTGGTTGAGGGTCGCCTGGCGCTGGGCGAGGGTCTGGCGGGCCACGGTGTCGTCGATCCGGGCGAGCACCTGGCCGGGCTGGACCCGGTCGCCGACGTTGACCAGCACCTGCGTGACGGTCCCGCCATCGGCGAATCCGAGGCTCTGCCTGCCGGCCGGGGCGATGGAGCCCGACGCCGACACCGCCAGGGCGACCGTGCCACGGTCGACCGTGACCGTCGGCGGGCCGGGCTTGTCGCCGCCCATCACGCTGACGGCCACGACCGTGATCGCCACGACGAGGAGCACGGCGATCGCGACGAGCAGGAGCCTGCGGTGACGCCGGAGCGTCGTCGCGACGGCCGGGCTCATGAAATCTCCTTCAGATCTCGGATCACTGGTACCGGAGCGCCTCGATCGGACGCAGCCGCGCGGCGCGGTTGGCCGGGTAGCCGCCCGCGACCAGCCCGATGAGCAGGCTGACCGTCAGGGCGAGCACCACCGACCCCGGGGAGACCGACGGGACGGGGAAGTCGGGGACGAGCCGGGGGAGCACCAGCCCGCCGACGAACGCGATCCCGAGCCCGACCAGCACGCCGATGGCGCCGCCGAGCCCGGCGAGGACCGTCGACTCCAGCAGGAACTGCTGCAGGATCGCCCGGCGGGTGGCGCCGATGGCCTTGCGGATCCCGATCTCACGGGTCCGCTCGGTGACCGACACCAGCATGATGTTCGCGACGCCGATCCCGCCGACGACCAGCGAGATGCCGGCGATGGCGCTGGTGAACAGGGTGAGGAAGGTCAGGAACTGGGAAGCCTGGTCGATGAAGTCCTGCTGGGCGCGGGCGTCGAAGTCGCGCTCGGTCGGGTCGGTGATCCGGTGGCGGTCGTCGAGGACCGCCGTCACCTGCTGCAGGGCCGCGGGCACGGCCTGGGCCGATCCCGCGGCGACGATGATGCTGTCGACCTCGTCGGTGCCGCCGAGCACGTAGCTGCGCGCGGCGTCGAACGGCAGGTACGCGACGTCGTCGTTCTGCGCGGGCTTGGCGACGCCGATCACCCGGAAGGTCGTGCGGCCGATCCGGATGCGCTGCCCGATCGCCTCCCCGGCGTTGCCCGCGAACAGCTCGGTGACCGGCCGCGGACCGAGCACCACGACCTTCGCCTTCGACCGCTCCTGCTGCTCGTCGAAGAACGAGCCGACGACCAGGTCGAGGTCGGTCACGTCCGCGTAGTTCGCGGTGGTGCCGGTGATCCCCGTGCGGTAGCCGACCTGGCCCTGCTGCTGCAGCACCGCGCTGCCGGTGATCAGCGGCGTGACACTCGCGACGTCCGGGGCCACGCCACGGTCGGCGAGCGCGTCGGCGTCGGCGTCGGTCAGTGGCCGCGCGGACCGGTCACCCTCGCTCGGTGTGACGGTGATCTGCGTGGTCAGCGCCGAGAACTGCTCGGTGAACCCGGCCTGGATGCCGTTGCCCAGCGCGACCAGCACGATCACCGCCGAGACCCCGATGATGATGCCGGTGGTCGTGAGCACCGAGCGGAGCCGGTTCGCCCGCAGGGCCCGGAGGGCGATCCGCAGCGCCTCGCCGAGGTTCACAGGCGCACTCCGCGCCGGTGCGGGAGGTCGCTGATGATCCGGCCGTCCTCGAGGCGCACCACGCGGGTCGCGAAGCTCGCGACGTCGTCCTCGTGCGTGATGATCACGATCGTCCGGCCCGCCTCGTTGAGCTCGACGAGCAGCCGCATCACGTCGTCGGTCGAGACGCTGTCCAGCGCTCCCGTGGGCTCGTCGGCGAGGATCATCGCGGGGTCGTTGACCAGGGCGCGGGCGATCGCGACGCGCTGCTGCTGGCCGCCGGAGAGCTCGTTGGGCATGTGCCCGGCCCGCTCCGCGAGACCGACGCGCCCCAGCGCCGCCTTCGCGCGGGCGGCTCGGTCGCCCTCGCCTGCGTAGACCAGCGGCAGCTCGACGTTGCGCTGCGCGCTGGTGCGCGGCAGCAGGTTGAACGACTGGAAGACGAAACCGATCTTGCGGTTCCGGATCGCCGCCAGCTGGTTGTCGGTGAGGCCGCCCACGTCCACGCCGTCGAGCCGGTAGTGACCGCTGGTGGGCGCGTCCAGGCAGCCGAGGATGTTCATCATCGTCGACTTTCCGGAACCCGAGTGGCCCATGATCGCGACCATCTCGCCCTCGTCGACATGCAACGAGACCCCGTCGAGCGCGCGTACCTCGACGGCGCCGGTACGGTAGATCTTGGTGACGTCCTCGAGCTCGAGCATCGTCACCGCTGCTCTGAGGTTGCCACGATCGCGACCCCTTCGTCAGGGCTGAGGACGCTGTCCCGCTACTGCATCGGATGATTTCGGCTGATGATGACCTTGGGAGAAGGTACCTCCCGCGGGTTGGGGACGGGCTGAGAGGCGCCTCAGCGGCCCGGGGCCTCGACGGGCGGCGACGCGGTGCAGTGGAATGGCCGGGTGGATGCTGTCGCCCCCGACGATGCCGAGCAGACCCCCGCCGTCCTGTGGACGCCCGATCCGGACGAGGCGCGCGAGTCGCGCATCGCGGGCTTCGCGCGGTGGGTGCGGGAGCACCGCGACGTCGGCCCCGGCTTCCCCGTCGACGACCTCGACTACGCGGGCCTGCACGCCTGGTCGGTCCGCGACCTCGACGGCTTCTGGTCCGCGGTCGCCGACCACCTCGGCGTGATCTTCCACGATCCGCCGACCGCGACGCTGGGCCGCCGCGAGATGCCCGGCGCCGAGTGGTTCCCCGGCGCGACGCTCAACTACGCCGAGCAGGCCCTGACCCCCGGCCCCGGCCGGGGCGACGACGACATCGCGGCGGTCGCGGTCGAGGAGGACGGGACCGAGCGGGAGGTCACCCACGCCGAGCTGCGCGACCTCGTCGCCCGGGCCCGCGCGGGCCTGGCCGCCGCTGGCGTCGGCGTGGGGGACCGGGTCGTCGCGCTGGTCCCCAACTCCGTCGAGACCCTCGTCACCTTCCTCGCGACGGCCTCGCTGGGCGCGGTGTGGTCGTCGTGCTCACCGGACTTCGGGCCGCGGGCCGTCCTCGACCGCTTCGCCCAGATCGAGCCGACCGTGCTCGTCGCCGTCGACGGCTACCGCTACAACGGCAGGGAGTTCGACGTGCGGGAGACCGTTGCGGCCCTGCGCTCGGCGTTGCCGACGCTGTCGGCCACGGTGCTGGTGCCGCACCTCGACGCCGAGGCGACGCTCGACGGAGCGGTCCGGTGGGCGACCCTCACCGCCACCGCCGCGCCGCTGGAGTTCACGCCCGTCCCGTTCGACCACCCGCTGTGGGTGCTCTACTCCTCGGGGACGACCGGGCTGCCCAAGGGCATCGTGCAGTCCCACGGCGGGATCGTCGTCGAGCACCTCAAGACGCTCGCGTTGCAGTACGACCTGGGCCCGGGCGAGCGGTTCCTGTGGTTCACCACCACCGGCTGGATGATGTGGAACTTCCTGGTCGGCGGCCTGCTGGTCGGTGCGACGGTGGTGCTCTACGACGGCAGCCCGGGGCACCCGAGCCTGGACACGCTCTGGGACGTCGTCGTGCGGCACCGCGTGCGCCTGTTCGGCACCTCGGCGCCCTACCTGCAGGCGTGCCAGAAGGCCGGGCTCACCCCGGGGGCGGACCACGACCTGTCGGTGATGAAGGTGCTCGGGTCGACCGGCTCGCCGCTCTCGCCCGAGCAGTTCGCCTGGATCGTCGGGACCGTCGGCACGCACGTGCAGATCTCCTCCATGTCGGGTGGCACGGACGTCTGCACGGCGTTCCTGGCCAGCGCGCCCACGGTGCCGGTGTGGCTCGGGGAGCTGTCGTGCGCGACGCTGGGGGCGGACGTGCACGCGGTCGACGAGAAGGGGGCCGACGTCGCGTTCAGCGACGATCCCGTCGACGTGGGCGAGCTGGTGATCAACCAGCCGATGCCGTCGATGCCGGTGGCGTTCTGGGCCGACCCCGACGGCAGCCGGCTGCGCGAGGCGTACTTCGCCGACTTCCCGGGTCGCTGGCGGCACGGCGACTGGCTGCGCGCCACCCCGCGCGGCTCCTTCGTGATCACCGGGCGCAGCGACTCCACGCTCAACCGCGGTGGTGTCCGGATGGGCACCGCCGACCTGTACGCCGTGATCGAGGGCTTCGACGATGTGGTCGACTCGTTGGTGGTCGACACCACCGCGCTCGGCTCGACCGAGGAGGGCGCGCTGCTGTGCTTCCTCGTGCTCGCGGACGGCGCGTCGCTCGCCGCCGTCGAGCCCGCCGTCCGGGCCGCGCTGCGCAAGGAGCTGTCGCCCCGGCACGTCCCGGACCGGTTCGTGCTGGTCGACGAGGTGCCCCGGACGCTGAGCGGGAAGAAGTGCGAGGTCCCGGTGAAGCGGATCCTCGCGGGCGTGGACCCGGCGAAGGCGGTGAGCAGCGGGGCCCTGCGCAACCCGGCGGCGTTGGCCCCGTTCCTGGAGCTGGCCGGGCGCTCGTAGCCCGCGCTGCCGGTCGCGGATGTAGCGAAAGTGACTTTCGGTGCACTCAACGTACCGAACGCCGCTTTCGGTGCACTCAACGCACTGAACGCCGCTTTCGGTGCACTCAACGCACTGAACGCCGCTTTCGGTGCATCACGGGCGGGCGCGGAGCGCGCTCCACGGGGATTGCAGCAAGGTGGCCCTGCTCCAATCCGACTGGTGTAGGGCCAGGGTGATTGCAAGTTTGACCTTGCCGGTCGCAGCGTGTCGCGCTTGACAAGATCCTGAGCTCGGGGTTGTGGGAGGCGACAGCGGCCCCGGTTGGGACGATGCGGGTTCTCACACCTATCGCGTCGTTCCCGAGGGGG
>JAEUJO010000064.1 GCA_016794615.1 Pseudonocardia sp.
CGTCTTCTCCCGCAGGTCGACGGTCAGTTCGGTGCCCGGCTGGTTCTCCAGGAGCTTCCACAGCAGCTCGACGTCCGGCTGCGCCACCTCCGCGGCGAGCAGACCGCCCTTGGCCGAGTTGCCGCGGAAGATGTCGGCGAACCGCGAGGAGATCACCACGCGGAAGCCGTAGTCCAGCAGCGCCCAGACGGCGTGCTCGCGCGACGAACCGGTGCCGAAGTCCGGGCCGGCGACCAGCACCGATCCCGCATCGAACGGTGGGGTGTTGAGGATGAACGACGGGTCGGTCCGCCAGGCCGAGAACAGTCCGTCTTCGAAGCCGGTGCGCGTCACGCGCTTGAGGTAGACGGCCGGGATGATCTGGTCCGTGTCGACGTTGCTGCGGCGCAACGGGACGCCGATGCCGGTGTGGGTGGTGAAGGCGTCCATTTACAGGTCCTCCGGGCTCGACAGGGTCCCGCGGACGGCCGTCGCGGCCGCGACCAGCGGGGAGACCAGGTGGGTACGGCCGCCCTTGCCCTGGCGGCCCTCGAAGTTGCGGTTCGACGTCGACGCGCTGCGCTCGCCCGGCGCCAGCTGATCCGGGTTCATCCCCAGGCACATCGAGCATCCCGCCGAGCGCCACTCGGCCCCCGCGTCGAGGAAGATCTTGTCGAGGCCCTCGCCCTCGGCCTGGAACCGCACGCGCATGGATCCGGGGACGACCAGCATCCGCACGCCGTCGGCGACCTTGCGCCCCTGGATGATCTGGGCGACCGACCGGAGGTCCTCGATCCGGCCGTTGGTGCAGGAGCCGACGAAGACGGTGTCGACGTGGATGTCGCGCAGCGGCGTACCGGCCTCGAGGCCCATGTACTCCAGCGCGCGCTCGGCGGCGACGCGCTCGTTCTCGTCGACGATCGCCTCGGGATCCGGCACCCGCTCGTCGAGCGGCAGGCCCTGGCCCGGGTTGGTGCCCCAGGTGACGAACGGGGTCAGCGTGTCCGCGTCGATGTCGACCTCGACGTCGAACACCGCGTCGTCGTCGCTGCGCAGCTCGCGCCACGCGGTGACGGCGGCGTCCCAGTCGGCGCCCTTCGGCGCACGGTCGCGGCCGCGCAGGTAGGCGAAGGTCGTCTCGTCCGGCGCGATCATGCCGGCCCGGGCGCCCGCCTCGATCGACATGTTGCAGATCGTCATCCGGGCCTCCATCGAGAGGTTCTCGATGACGTTGCCCCGGTACTCCAGCACGTAGCCCTGGCCACCGCCGGTGCCGATCCTGGCGATGATCGCGAGGATCACGTCCTTGCTCGTGACGCCGGGACGCAGCCGCCCGGTGCTCGAGGTGACGTTGATCGCCATGGTCTTGAACCGCTTGAGCGGCAACGTCTGCGTGGCGAGTACGTGCTCGACCTCGGAGGTGCCGATGCCGAACGCCATGGCACCGAACGCGCCGTGCGTGGAGGTGTGGCTGTCGCCGCAGACGACCGTCAGGCCGGGCTGGGTGAGCCCCAGCTGCGGGCCGACGACGTGCACGATGCCCTGCTCGGCGTGGTTCATCGGGTAGAGCGGCACGCCGAACTCGGCGCAGTTCTTGCGCAGGGTCTCGACCTGGGTGCGGGACACCGGGTCCGCGATCGGCGCGAGGACGTCCAGCGTGGGGACGTTGTGGTCCTCGGTGGCGACGGTGAGGTCCGGCCGGCGGACCGGGCGGCCGGCGAGGCGGAGCCCGTCGAACGCCTGCGGGCTGGTGACCTCGTGGACGAGGTGGAGATCGATGTAAAGCAGGTCCGGCTCCTGCCCCTCACCCTTGCGGACCAGGTGTTGATCCCACACCTTCTCGGCCAGTGTCGACCCCATGGGCCGTCTCCTCGACATCTCAGAATTCGGGAAGTTAGTATTGCTTCGTGGGACAGTCTAGCGGCATCGGCGTACTCGACAAGGCCGTGGGGGTGCTGCGGGCGGCGGCCGTGGAGCCGTGCGGGCTGGCCGAGCTGTGCGCCCGCACGGGTCTGCCCCGGGCGACGGCGCATCGCCTCGCCGTGGGCCTGGAGGTGCACGGCCTGCTGCACCGCGGCGCGGACGGGCGATGGCGGCCGGGCCCCGCGCTGGCGGAGCTCGCACACCGCGGTGTGGACCCGCTGCTGGAGGCCGCGGCGGCCGTGCTGCCCCGCCTGCGCGACATCACCGGCGAGAGCGTGCAGCTCTACCGCCGCGACGGTACCCAGCGCGTCTGCGTCGCCGCGGCGGAGCCGTCGAGCGGGCTGCGCGACACGGTTCCGGTGGGCAGCCGGCTGCCGATGACGGCCGGATCGGGCGCCAAGGTGCTTGCGGCGTGGGCGGACCCCGCCACCCAGCGCGCGCTGCTGCCGGAGGCGACGTTCACCGAGCGCGCGCTCCTCGACGTGCGCCGCCGCGGGTGGGCGCAGAGCGTGGCGGAGCGCGAGACGGGGGTGGCGAGCGTGTCGGCGCCGGTCCGTGACGCGTCGGGCACGGTGGTGGCGGCGGTGTCGGTCTCGGGCCCGGTGGACCGGATCGGCCGACGGCCCGGCGTGCGGTGGGCGGCGGACCTGCTGGCGGCGGCGGACGCGTTGCAGCACCGGCTGTAGCGC
>JAEUJO010000170.1 GCA_016794615.1 Pseudonocardia sp.
GGTCGTCCGGGCGCTGGAGGTCGGCGGGCTGGGACTCGACGAGTCGGTGGCTCTGTGGGAGCGGGGCGAGGCCCTGGCTCGGCGCTGCGAGGAGCAGCTCGCCGGTGCCCGGGACCGGGTCAAGGCCGTGCTGGAGCACGCCGACGACCCGCGACCGCATTGACGTCCACCTCGCCCCGAGGGACGAGGATTCCGGTCGGCCCGGCCGGCGCCGTGCTCCCGGTGGGTTCCCGCTTCGCGGACGGCCCCCCGGCCTCCCGAGGTCTGACGTCGTCCCCAGAACAACCCCGAGCGCACCTGTTCGCACGTGAGCTGCCGGGTTCGGGCACCGGGGTCACGACGCGGTCAGCGCAGGACCTCGCCCCCGGTCGCCGCCGCCGCCAGCGCGCGGAACTCGTCGTCCGTCCCGCTGCCGGTGATCAGCAGCCGGACGCCGTCGAGCGCCGCGATGCGGACCGGCTCGCGCCTGTCGTCGGTGTACGACATCCACGTCGTGCCGGTCACGACGATCGGACCGGCCGCGGCGGGTGTGCTCGGTGCCTCGGTCGCGAGCAGCGCCGGCTCGTCGGCGTCGGACTGCACCAGCCGCAGGTAGTGGCCGGCGGGCGTGAGGTACCCGACGCGCACGGCACGGGCACCGTTCTCGCCGACCCGCGCGGTGTCGACGGCGGTGGCCCGCCAGCCTGCGGGGGGCGCCGGGACCCGCAGCGGGAAGGGCATGGCCCCGGCCAGAACGCGCAACTGCGCCGGGGCGTCGACGCTCGGGCCGGCCGCCGGATCGACACTCGGGCCGCCGGGGGCGAACGAGCAGCTACGCGTCATCCCGGCGAACAGCAGGACGACGGTGAGGAGCACCGCGACCGCGCCGACCATGTCGCGAACCGAGAGCGCCGAACGGGGCGGTTTGGCCGGTGGCCCGGGGTCCGGCGGCCCGGCTGGGGAGGCACTGCTCACACCACCTATCGTCGCAGCCGCAACCGGCACCCGGCATGCGAGGATCGTCGTCTGTTCACCGGCCCCCTCGGGGCGCCCGGGTGTCGCCGACGACGAAGGGGCCGCGATGACTGAGCGTTCCACCCGCAACCGAGAGGCCCCGGACCGCAACCTCGCCATGGAGCTGGTCCGCGTGACCGAGGCGGCCGCGATGGCGGCGGGCCGCTGGGTCGGGCGTGGCGACAAGAACGGCGGTGACGGCGCCGCGGTCGACGCGATGCGCCAGCTCATCGGCACGGTCTCGATGCGCGGAGTGGTCGTGATCGGCGAGGGCGAGAAAGACGAGGCGCCCATGCTGTTCAACGGCGAGAAGGTGGGCAACGGCTGGGGCCCGGACTGCGACGTCGCGGTCGACCCGATCGACGGCACCACCCTGATGAGCAAGGGTATGCCGAACGCGCTGGCCGTCCTCGCCGTCGCCGAACGGGGCGCGATGTACGACCCGTCCGCGGTGTTCTACATGGAGAAGATCGCAGTCGGCCCCGAGGCGGCCGGGGTCGTCGACATCACCGCTCCCGTGGGCGAGAACATCCGCCGGGTGGCCAAGGCCAAGGAGGTCGGGGTCGCCGACGTCACGGTGACCGTGCTCGACCGTACGCGCCACCGTGACCTGATCGCCGAGATCCGGCGCAGCGGCGCCCGGATCCGCTTCATCTCCGACGGCGACGTGGCGGGCGCGATCTCGGCGGCCCGCCCGAGCACCGGGGTCGACATGCTCGTCGGCATCGGCGGCACCCCCGAGGGCGTGATCGCCGCGGCTGCGCTCAAGTGCATGGGCGGGGAGATCCAGGGGAAGCTGTGGCCGCAGACCGACGAGGAGCGCGCCCGGGCGCGCGACGCCGGGCTCGATCTGGACCAGGTGCTCCTCACCGACGAACTCGTGCGCGGGAACAACGTCTTCTTCTGCGCCACCGGCGTGACCGACGGCGACCTGCTCCGCGGCGTGCACTACCAGGCCGGTGGCTGCACGACGCAGTCGATCGTGATGCGCTCCAAGTCCGGCACGGTGCGGATGATCGACGGGTACCACCGCCTGACGAAGCTGCGGGAGTACGCGTCGGTCGACTTCGACCTGACCGACGAGCAACTCGCCGCGGAGCCACCGCTGTTGCCCTGAGACGACGTCAGCTCGATCTACGACAGCTCGATCTACGACGCGAGACCTCCTGGTCTCTAGTTCTTCACGGCGGGGTCGCCTTCCACGAGGGCGGCCTCGCCGTGACGTCACGCGTGTCACCGGGTAGCAGGCCGCAGTGGCTCTGGACGAACCCACGGATCGGCGACGAGTCGGTGCTCGTCGTCGTGGCTGTGTCCGCCCGTCGCCCGCCGCCGCTTCAGACCTGCTTCTCCACACTCTCGGTCGGCGACATCGTGCAGGTCAGCGTGCCAGGGCGAGCGCGGGCTCGGGCAGGATCCCGAGCCGCTGTGCGCGCAGAACGGCGCTGACCCGGTCCGAGACGCCCAGCTTCGCGTACGCGCGCTCCAGGTGTTTGTGCACGGTGCGCTCCGCCACGAGCAGGCGGCGGGCGGCCGCCGCGGCCGTCAGCCCGTCGGCCACCAGCGTGAGCACCGACAGCTCCCGCGGCGTCAGGCGCACGTCGGACGCGACGGCGACGGCGTCCGGGTGCGTCGCGCGCAGTTGCCAGTGCCGAAGCGCCGCCGCCTGGCGGTCCAACCCGGCGATCAGCCTCTGCACGGGGCGGGACAGGTGCATCAGCTCCGCGGAGTAGGCGTCCGGGCGGCCCAGGACGAACCACCGAGGCCCCTGCATGCTGGGGGGCAGCGGGATCGCGAGCTGGTGCTCGATGCCGTGTCCGCGGCTGAGCTCGGCCCACTGGGCCCGGGCCCGCGGGCCGGCCAGGCCTGACGGTACGTCGGAGACCTGCTGCGGCAAGAGGTCGCCGGTCGCCACGTAGTAGCGCAGCAGCGGGTGGCACGTGGGTTCCTCGATCGACAGACGCACCCACTCGACCTGGACGTCCGCGCTGAACATCGTCGGCGGGTAGATCCGTTGGACCACCGTCCGTGGATCGGGCCGGTTGTGGTAGCCGCACGCCGCGGCGTCGAACGTCGCCGTCAACGCCGCGGCGATGCGCTCCTCCGGCAGCACCGTCAACGGTGTCACCAGCACGTGCCCGATGAGTTCCAACCATTCGCGCTCGGCATCCACGTACGACCCCTCCTGCGTGCCCCTCGCCCCGGTAATAGGGAGAGGCCGGGCGGCGTGAACCGGACGTGACCATGACACCTTCACCCCATCGGCGCATCTGATCCACTGTGGACCTTCACGCGGACGAGTGGAGAACCGACACCTGACGGGCAGACTGGTGGCATGCAGACCGACACCGGGGACGGGTTCCGTATCGAGCACGACACCATGGGCGAGGTCCGGGTGCCGGTAGAGGCGTTGTGGCGGGCCCAGACGCAGCGGGCGGTGGAGAACTTTCCCATCTCCGGCCGGGGAATGGAGCGCGCACAGATCCGCGCGCTCGGGCTGGTCAAGGGCGCCGCGGCGCGGGTGAACGCGCGAATCGGTGTGCTCGGTGCGGACCTCGCCGCAGTGATCGCGGCCGCCGCGGACGAGGTCGCCGCGGGCGGGCACGACGCCCAGTTCCCGATCGACGTGTTCCAGACCGGGTCGGGCACCAGCTCGAACATGAACGCCAACGAGGTGATCGCCACCCTCGCCACCCGCACCTCCGGCATCGAGGTCCACCCGAACGATCACGTCAACGCCTCGCAGAGCAGCAACGACGTGTTCCCCACCACGATCCACGTCGCCGCGACCGAGTCCCTCACGACGGACGTGATCCCCGCGCTGGAGCATCTCGCCGCGGCACTGCGCCGCCGCGCCGACGACTGGGCCCAGGTCGTCAAGGCCGGGCGCACACACCTCATGGACGCGGTACCGATCACGCTGGGCCAGGAGGCCGGCGGGTGGGCGACCCAGGCCGAGTACGGCGCCGCCCGGCTGCGCGACGTGCTGCCGCGCCTGGCCCAGCTGCCGATCGGCGGCACCGCCGTCGGCACCGGGCTCAACGCGCCGGACGGGTTCGCTGCAGGCGTGGTCGACGAACTGCGCACCGCCACCGGGCTCGACGTGCTGACCGAGGCTCCCGACCACATGGAGGCGCAGGGCGCCCGGGACGGGCTGGTGGAGGCATCCGGGGCCCTGCGCACCGTCGCGGTGTCGCTGTTCAAGATCGCCAACGACCTCAGGTGGCTCGGCTCCGGCCCGCGCACGGGCCTGGCGGAGCTGGCCCTGCCGGACCTGCAGCCGGGCAGCTCGATCATGCCGGGGAAGGTGAACCCGGTGATCTGCGAGGCGACGATGATGGTCGCCGCGCAGGTGCTGGGCAACGACGCCACCGTCGGGTTCGCCGGAGCGCAGGGCAACCTCGAGCTCAACGTGATGATGCCGGTGATGGCCCGCAACCTGCTCGAGAGCGCCCGACTGCTGGCGGCGGTGGCGCGGCTGCTGGCGGACAAGGTGGTCGACGGCGCGCAGGCCGACGAGGAGCGCACCCGGGAGTATGCCGAGTCGTCGCCGTCGATCGTGACCCCGCTCAACCGCTACCTGGGCTACGAGGAGGCGGCCTCCGTCGCGAAGCAGTCGCTGAAGGAGCGCAAGACCATCCGCGAGGTGGTGCTGGAGCGCGGGCATGTCGCGGACGGGAAGCTGACCGTGGCGCAGCTCGACGCCGCCCTGGACGTGCTGGCGATGACCGGGGCCACGAAGGGGGGCTGACCGCGTACCCGACCGGTTCGACGGCGGGGTGACGATCCAGTATCACTGGGTAACGTGGCTGGTCTCTCTCCCGAGTCGGTCGAAGAGGCCCGGCCCTGGGAGCAACGAGACTCGGCCGGTCGCCGACCGCAGGTTCGACGGTCGGCGGGCGGCGTGACGCACGACGGGCCGAGAGGTCCGGGCCGGAGGGGCGAGATGGGTGAGCACTGGGATCCCTGGAATCAGGGTTCCTCGCCGGACCGCGGGCGCTGGGGCCCGCCGGGCGGCTCACCCGCGCCACCGGGCGACCGTGGCGGAGGTTTCATCCCGCCCGGCGGAGCACCCGGCGGGGCTCCTGCGCCCGGCGGTTACGTCCCCGGCGGAGCACCCGGCGGGGCTCCCGCGCCCGGCGGTTACGTCCCCGGCGGGTTCACGCCGGAGAGCCTCGGCACGAGCGGGCCCGGCTTCGTCGACCCACCGTCCTCCTCGTTCGACGGCACCGACCCGGTCGGCACGCCGCCCTGGGCATGGCTGCTCGCCGCTCTGGTCGCCGGGCTCGTCGCCGCGGTGATCGCGCTGACGCTCGGCGCGTCCGTCCTGTACGCCGTCGGCGCCTGGCTGCTCGCCGGACCGGTCGCGATCGGGCTGCTCGCCGTCTTCACCCAGCAGGACGTCCGCAGGCGCAGCCTGCCCATCTACGCCGCACCGCACTGGCTGCCCGCGCTGTACTGGTCGGCGGTCGCCGTCGCCGGTGTCGGCGTGCTGGCCAGCGCGTGGAACATCGCGGAATGGGCGGGCCGCCAGTGAGCCGTCGCGTGCCGGCTCTGCTGCGGCGTACCGCCGTGCTGCTGGCGGCCACCGCCGCAGCCCTGCTCCAGCCGGCTCCCGCGACCGCCCAGCCGGACGGCTCCGCGCCGGTTCAGACCTACGCGAGCTGCCTCAACGGCCAGCGGGCGGGCGACCTGCTCCTGCTGATCGACGAGTCGGGAAGCCTCAAGTCGACGGACAAGGGCGCCCAGCGCGTGCAGGCGGCGAAGTACCTGCTGACCCAGCTGGCCAACGAGTCGGACCGGGCGGGCATCACCGTCGACGTCCAGATCGCCGGCTTCGCCACGGACTTCGACACCGCCGCCGGCTCCTGGACGGCGCTGACCCCGGCGAACCTGCCGGGGCTGAGCCAGGCCGTCGACGGCTTCGCCGACCGGAACAACGGGCAGGACACCGACTACTGGTCGGCGCTGGAGGGCGCCCGCCGCTCGCTCGCCGACCAGCGGACGCGGGCAGGCGCGGGCGAGGCCGGCCGATGCCAGGCCATCGCCTGGTTCTCCGACGGCCGGCTCGACATCACACAGGCGACGACGGCCCGGCGGGAGCGCGACGGGGTGATCACCCCGAACGTCACGGCCGCAGGCGCGCAAGAGGCGCTCTGCGCGCCGCAGGGCAAGGCCGACCAGCTCCGCAACGACCACGTCGTCATGTTCGGTGTCGGGCTCGCTCCGCCCGGCACCCCGGAGAACGAGTTCGACCTGATGCGCTCGATCGTCACGGGCGCGCCCTTCGCGGGAGGACCGTGCGGTGCGATCACCGATCCGGTGCCGGGTACCTTCACGCGCGCCGAGGACCTCGACGCGCTGCTCTTCGCGTTCGACGGCGTGCTCGGCCGCCCGGACATCCCCAGCGAGCCGACCGCGCTCTGCGCCGCCGCCGACACCGCCTGCCGCGGGCAGGAGTTCGTGCTCGACGACTCGATCGACGGCTTCCACATACTCGGCCAGGCCGACGCGGTGCCCGGGCTCACCGCCGAGCTGGTCGGCCCCGACGGCACCCGGCACCCGCTGTCGCGCAAGGACGCCATGCGGACGAACCAGCTTCCGCTCGGACCCATTGCGGGCACCTACTCGTGGCAGACCGACCGCACCGTAGTGATCGACATCGACAACCCGGGACGCGTGCAGCCGGGCTGGGTCGGGGTGTGGGCGCTGCGGTTCATCGACCCGAACGCGTCGACCTCCTCGCGCACCGCGCGGTCGAACATCCGGATCTGGGGGAACATCCGACCGCGGTGGATCGACGCCAAGCCGAACCTGCCCAGTGGCTCCGACCCGGCGATCCGGCTCGGCCTGGAGAAGGCCGACCGGGGTGAGGTGGTGCCGGGTGACCTGAAGGGGACCTTCCGGCTGACCGCGGACCTCATCGACCCGACCGGCCGGACGCTCCCGGTGGTCCCGCGGCCCGGCCTCGACGCCGCGACCGTCGGGCGGCCGGTCACCCTGCCGCTGACGTCGATCCCCCAGGGCCGGGCCACGCTGCGGCTGTCGCTCGACCTGACCACGGCCCCGGCCCGCAGGCCGGGTACCGGTGAGGAGGTGCCGGGTACCCGGCTGGCGACCCAGACCGTCGACGTCCCGCTCACGGTCGAGTCCCCGCTCGGGTTCCCCGACGTGCCCGCGCGGGTCGACTTCGGCACGGGCCCGGAGGGCGCGACGGAGCTGACGGCCCGGATGGCCGTGCGCGGCCCGGGCTGCGTGTGGGTGCCCGCCGTCCCCGGCCCGGCGCTGACGACGCGTCCGGACGGCACGTCCGGGGTGAGCGTCGCGGCCGAGCAGTTCACCTCGGCGCAGAGCTGCCTCTCCCTCGCCGACGGCCAGGGCGGCGACGTGGTGCTGCACCTGACGACGGACCGCCCCGGCAACGGCACAGCCGGTGGCACGCTGCCGGTGGTGATCACACCGCCGGACCGGCCGGACCAGGCCCGCACCGTGAACGTCACGTTCACCGGCGACCTGCGCACCGCGTTGAACCCGGTCAACTTCTGGGTGACGCTGATCGTGGCGCTCCTGCTCGGCCCCGGCATCCCGATCGGCCTGCTCTACCTCGTGAAGTGGGTGACGGCCAAGATCCCGGCCCGAGGCCTCTACGCCCGGACGATCCCGGTCAGGGTCGAGGGCGGTCGGACACTGCGCGACGGAGCACCGTTCCGGTTCCGCGCCGACGACTTCGTCCAGCTCGCTGAGATCCCTCCTGGCGGCACCCGGCGACTGGCCGTCGACGACGTCGTGCTCCGCACGCGGACCGGTCGGTCGCCGTTCGGGGCAGGCCACGTCTCGGTCGAGCCCGCCGCGGCGAACGGTCTGCTCGCCTGCCTCGCACCGGACGAGGCGAAGCCGCGCGGCGACCTCCTGGCCACCCGGCTGCCGCTCTCCGTGCACGGGCGCTGGGTCGTGTTGCACGACCCGACCGGCCCCGCCGAGGCCGCACGGGTGCTCGTCCTGGTCGCGGCCGACGCGTCCGCGAGGCAGCGCGAGCGGCTCGGGGACGAGATCGCCGAGCGGCTACCGGGCGTGCTGCACCGGCTGCGCAGGGTGCTCGACGAGTCGGGCCCGGACGGCGGGACCGGCGACGTCGTCCCGGCCGCCGCGGCGACGCACGCCCCACCCCCGCACGCCCCCGCCCCGCAGTTCGGACCGCGGCACGGCACCGGCGGCGGTTCGGACGGCCCGACCGCACCGCACGCCGGCGCGCCCGCCCGCGGCCCCTCCGACGGCCCCGTCTGGGACGGCCGCTTCGCCGGACCGGACGATGCGGGGAGCGTGCGGCACGCCACCTCCCCGTACCCCGTCGACCCCGGTTCTCCGGCCGGAGACGCGGACGTTCCGCAGAGCTGGCCACCTCGTCCCCCGGACCCGCCCGGCCCGCCGACCTACGGCCCGCGCGGCTGACCCCGTGCACCCGACCCCCGCACCCACGCCCGTGCGTACGACGATCTCGGAGGACATCCCATGAGAAGGTTCCTGGTGGTGGGATGCGGCGGGTCGGGTGGAGCGACGCTCGCCTACCTCATGGACCAGCTGCGCTCGGATCTGGTGCCGCTCGGCGTGAGAAGGCTGCCGCGGGCGTGGCAGTTCGTGCACATCGACGTGCCGCACAGCAGCGAGCCGGGCCCCTCCGGCCTCGGCAACGTCGAGCAGCAGGGTGGCACCTACGTCGGCTGCGGCCCGGCCACGGCCGGCTACAACGTCCTCGACGAGGCCGTGAGCAAGCGCCTCGCCGAGGACGGCGACCTCGACGTGATCGGGACGTGGGCCCCCCGGCAGCCCAAGGACGTCCGCACGCCGATCGCGGTCGGCGCCGGGCAGTTCCGCGCCGTCGGGCGGATGATCACTCTCAGCCGCGCCGCGGCGATCCGCTCAGCCCTCGCGGACACCTGGAGCCGCCTCAACGACCAGGAGACCAAGGCCGAGATGCGCGCGATGACCGCGCCGCAGCTGGTCGGCAACGACGAGTCGCCGCCGATCGTCCTCGTCGTCTCGTCGATGGCGGGCGGCGCCGGCGCCTCGATGGCGATCGACGTGTGCCGGCTGCTGACCTCGCTCGACGGGCCCGAGCCGAGCCTGGTGGGGGTCTTCATGGTGGCGCCGAACATCTTCGACGCGCTGCCCGAGGCCAGCAGGCGCGGTGTGCGGCCGAACGCGCTGGCGATGCTCGGCGAGATCGTCGCGAGCCAGACCGGCGCCGCGGTGCGCCACGACACGGCGGCGCTGCAGGCCCTGGGCCTGTCCGGCGGCGAGAGCGAGATCAAGCCGTTCGCCCGGGTGTTCCCGGTCGGTCGGTTCGCCGGTACCGACCGCACCCAGTTCGGTGACGGCAGCCCGTTCGCCGTCTACCGCGGCCTCGGTCGCGGGCTGGCCGGGATGATGATGAGCCCGACGGCCACGATGCAGTTCCAGTCCTACGACCTCGGCAACACCGCCTCGATCGACGGCGAGCGCGACCTCATGGGCTGGGGCGCCGACTGGGAGAGCCTCCTCTGGGGTTCCTACGGGTACGCGAGCCTGTCGATGGGCCGTGACCGCTACGCGGAGTACGCGGCCCAGCGCATCGCCAGCAGCTGTGTCGACCGGCTGCTCAACGGCCACAAGCAGCCCTCCAGCCGGGCGACGTCGCTGGAGCAGGTCGAGGCGCTGCTGCACAGCCAGTTCGCCGGGGTGTGCAACCGCTCGGGTCTGCCGGCCTCGGACGCGGAGATCGACGGCTGGCTGCGCAGCTACGCGGTGCCGAGCGAGGACGTGCACCGGGAGGTCGGCCAGGCCGTCCGGAGGGTCGAGTCCCAGCTGCCTGCGCCGCACGGGCAGGCCGCGCAGTGGGTGCCCGCGCTGCGCCAGCGGCTGGCCGACCTCGCGCCGCATCTCCTCCAGGCCGCCGACGTGATCGCGACACAACGGGTGTTCGCCTGGCACCTCGCGCTACGCGACGCCGTGGAGCAGGAGGCCGCCGGCAACGTCGCCACGATCAGTCTGCCGTACGCCACCGCGGCGATCCGGCGGCTCGGCGACCACGTCCGCGATCTCGTCGCGCCCGGAGCCGAGCGGATCGCCGCAGGCCCGCGGCCGAACCTCGCGGCCGTGCCACCCCGCGTCGAGCCGACCATCGGACGGCTGAAGGGCATGCTCGTCGGCGGCGAGCAGATCATGGTGGCACTGGTCACCGAACTGCAGGAGGGCCTGCGCGCGCACGTCTACGCCCGCAGCGCCGAGCTGGTCGCGGAACTCGTCCGGCAGTTCGCCGTCGACGTGCTCGAGCCGCTGCACACCACGCTCGCCGAGTCCCAGGCGTTGCTGGAACGGGCGAGCACCGCCCCGGCGGTGGACCTCGGGCTGGCCCGGCTGGGCACGGACCAGCCGATCGCGTGGCCACGCGACGACGACGCGCGGGTGCCGGACCGGTTCGACGAGGCCGACAACGAGGTGCTGCTGACCAGCTCGGACGACTTCCCTGCGCAGTACGTCTCCGACATCCAGCGCGCCATCGGCGGCCAGCGATACTTCCAGGACGCCCGCGCCGCCGTCGCGGCCGCGGTGGTCTCGGGCGACTGGCAGACCGCCGGGGGTCAGCAGCCGCCGGGAGGCCTGCTGACCCCGAAGGCCGAGTGGCGCCCGCGGCTGTTCCCGGTGCACCCCGACACCCGCCAGCCGCTCATCCCCGAGCAGGCCGCCTACGACCTGCACGTCCGGCCCGGCGAGATCCTGTCCAGGGCCCGGATGTTCGTCGCCCGCCGCGGTGAGTCGTTCGACCAGTTCTGCCGACTGTCGATCACCGACTACGTGAAGGGCGTCGGCGCGGCGGAGACGGAGGCCGACGACCGCCGCCGGTCGGTGGTCACCAAGTTCGAGCAGGCCTTGAGCCTCGCCCGGCCACTGATCAGCGTCAACAACACGGCGTTGCAGGCGGTGCACCGGGGGCGGGGCGTCGAGTACCGCTACAAGTTCTCCGAAGTCCCGTTCCGTGAGGTGCGCGCGGTGGCCGACGACCTCGTCCGGGTGCTGCGGACGAACGCGATGATCGACGCGCCGAGCGTCGACAACCTGACACGGGCGATCGGCGACACGCAGAACATCACCCGCGTCGACGTCTTCGGCTCGTACCCGAACTACTCGCCGCTGGTGTTCGACGCCGTGCTCGGCCCGGTGGCCGAGCAGTGGGCCCGCGCGGGCGAGAACGGGCGCGAGGACTTCTGGCGGTGGCGCCGCTCGCGCCCCCTGGACGCGGCGCTGCCGATGAGCGACGACGAGCGCCGCGCGATGGTCGCAGGATGGCTGCTCGGCCAGGTCGTCGGCCGCATCCGGATTCCGGCACCTCCCTACACCACGCCGGTGCAGGTGTTCGACGCCGAGCGGACCGAGTGGGTCTCCTTCCCGCATCCGATGCTGACCCCGCCCCGCCATTTCGAGGCACCCTACGACTGGCTGCCCGCCGTCCTGGAGTCGGTGCTCATCGCGATCGCCCGATCCCACGAGGCGCCCGTCATGTCGTCGCTGCGGCCCTACCAGGTACTACGACGGATCTACGACGACTCGGCGGAGAAGAAGGCGGGCGGCATCCTGCGTCGGGCGGTCTCGGGCAGGCGGGCGCTGGTCGACTGGCTCGCCGACGTGGCGCCGGAGGTGGGTCCCTCGGCCGTGGCGGACGTCGAACCGGGCTCGTCGGTCGACGAGCGGGCGGCCCTCGCCACGAAGTGGCTCACCGCGATCAACGAGCTGGCCGGTGTGCACTACATGAACCCGAACCGGCCGTGGGGCGACCAGGCACAGCCGCCCGGCGGCGGCGTGTTCTCGGTCGTGCGGACCCGGGAGCAGGCTTCCAGGACACCGATGTTCCGCGACCTCGCGGCGGACATCTTCTGGGCGACCGAGCAGCTGGTCACGCTGGTCGCCGAGTGCCGCGACGAGGCGCTGCGCCCCCGGCTCGCCGACGAGTCGACCCGCAGGCCCGATCCCCGGAAGGAGCAGCTGGTGATCCCGCCCGCCCCCGAAGGACTGGGATCGAGCTTCTGACATGACCACGTTGACGGTGTTCCTCGCTCCGGACGGGCCGGCCTGCGGCGTCCTCGACGTGCTCACCGACCTGTCCGCGGCCGGGCTGGTGCGGGAGTTCCTCTGGGTCGTCGACGCGGACGTGGGGACCGACACCACGCGGCTGGGCGACGTGGCCGCGATCGCCGTCGCGGACGGCGTGTCCGTCCCGACCTCGCTCGGGACGGTGCTCGCCGAGCGCGACCACGACCGCCGCAGGCTGTGCGTGATCGTTCCCGTCGCGGACGGGAGCGTGGTCACGGACGCGGTCGAGCAGCGCATGCACGAGGTCGTCGCGCTGACCGGGGCCCGGGTGCCGACGGCGCTGATCCGCGTCGTCGTGGCCCGCCCGGGCGACCACACGGCGCGCGAGGTGCTCCGCAGGGACGGATGGCACAACGTCCTGGTGGCACCGGAGGCCGCCCGCGGGCCCGGCTCGCCGTCGCAACTGCTGCCCCGCGACGCGCACCCGGTCGAGCTCGGGCGGCTCGCTGCGCCGGCCGTCGCGGGCCTCGTCGGGCTCTGGACCGGGCTGGACGCCTCCCCGCTCGACACCGCCCAGGCTCCTGACGGGGTGCGCGCGGCCCGCGCCTTCTACTGCCGCGTCGACGCGGACGAGGTGGACGCCGAGCTGCGCCGCCAGGTGCTGTCCACCCGGGCACCGCTGCCGGAGCCGGGCGACCACCTGGGCCAGGCCGTGTACCTGCACGACACGGGCGGGACGTGTCGGGAGATGGCCGGCCTCTGGTGGAAGCGGCACGAGCCGTCCCTGGTCGGGACGCGACAGGTCGCCCAGGACGTGCCCGTCGAGCAGACCACGGGCTGGGCCCTGCTGAAGGAGTTCTTCGCCTTCCTGTGGAAGACGCTGCGGGGGGTCCCATACGACCTGGCCGAGGGCACGAAGATCGTGGCCGCGACCTTCTTCGCCCGGCAGGTGCACCACCTCGTGCTCGGCGCGGGCGACTCGGGGCTCTCGGTCGTGGTCGGCGGCGTCGACCGGGACGGCCGGCCGGTCGCGGTCGACTGGCAGGCGCTCGGCCGGGCCAGCGGCGAGCTGGACCGCAGGCTCGCCGACACCGAGCTGACGGCGAGCGAGCCGGAGCGGCCCGACCTGCGCCGCATGTGGAGCGAGTTCGCAGACGTCGCGATGACGCTCACCGACGCCGGGCAGCGCACGTTCACACCGCCCCAGGTGGGCCCGAACCGCGGTGTCGTACGCGCGACCACCGACGTCGCCCCGCCTCCCCGGGCCGACTTCATGGTCAGCGGGCGGCTGCACAACGACGTCGGTGAGCGGGTCGTGGTCGGCGACGTGCTGGGCGCCGCCGTGCTGCGTGGGCGGCTCCAGCAGTTCCGCACGGACCCGGTGCGCGCCGAGGACGCCTCCCACACCTTGAACGAGCTCGCCGCCTGGGAGGGAGCCCACCAGCACGCCTACACCGTGCAGGCCGGCCACCGGTTGGCGGCGAAGCTCTACGAGGTCGTCGGCGAGCTCACGGGCTATCTGGAGTGGCTGCGCCGGATGTCCGGCGAGGTGGCGCCGCAGCCGGGCGGCGGGCGCTCCCGCAGATGGCTGATGTGGCTGCTGACGCTGCTCATGGTGGCCGGGCTGGCCACCGGCACGGTCCTGGTCGTCCGCGAGACCGTGTCGGTGCTCACCGGCCTCATCATCGCCCTCGCCCCGATGGTGCTCTGGCTGCTCTTCGTGATCCTTGTCTTGTGGAAGGAGTTCCGCGAGATCTTCCGCGACCGGTACCGGCGCCGGAAGCTGCTCAGCGAGGAGCAGGTGGTGCGGGCGAACCTGCGGCAGGCCGTCATCGACGCGGGCCGGCTCGCCGGCGCCTACGAGCAGTACCTCGTGTGGTGCCGGGTCGTGGGTGCCGTGCTCGACGCGCCGTTCGGGCCCCCGGCGCCGACCGCGCAGGCCCGGCCGGACATCACCTCCGGGCTGCCGCGCACCACCCGGTTGGCGCGGGCCCAGGTCGACCAGGCCGCCACCGGTGAGGCGGCCGAGGTGCTGCGCCGAGACGTGTTCAGTGTCGGCTGGCTCGGTCGGCAGTGGGCCGTGCACCTGTCCGGGGCGGGCCGCCAGATCCGCTCGCCTCGGCTCACCGCCCAGCCTGCGGCGCTGCTGGACCTGCGTGGCGGTGTCGCCGACGCGCCACTGACCAAGTGGGCGGATGTGCTGGCCCGCTCCGGCACCACGGCGGCCGCGGGTGAGGCGCAGTGGGAGCAGGTGCGCGCGTCGCTGCGCAGCCCGCGCGGGCGGCGCCTCGAGGGTGACCTGCTGCAGTCGGTCCGCGCCATCGGCCCCGGCCCGCAGCGCACCGTCCGCGTGGGCGAGTTCCTGAGCAGTGTGGACGAGGCCCAGCCGGGCCCGGACGAAGAGTTCGCCGCCGAGCACTTCACCGCCAACGGCCGGGCCGAGCGGCGCAACCGGATCGACGTCCACTGGCCTGCGGAGGAGCGGATCGGGCTCAGCCGCGTCGTCGTCCTCGTACAGCTCAGCGAGGCGTGCGATCCGGAGGACTTCGTGCTGGCCACGCGCGGGCCCGCACCCGACGGACACCGCTACGAGGCGCCACCGGGGTATACCCACACCGCTGCGGTCACGGAGCGCGGCGCCGGGAACGGGTACGCGGCGCCGGCGCCGTCCATGCCCCGCCGGGCCGTCGACCCGGGCTCCGCGCCGGAAGCGCCCCCCGGGTTCCACTGAGCCACACGGACGGGCACGGGGCGATCGACGACATGCATCAGGGTCACGGCACCCAAGAGGCACGGGGTAGAGGTACCGACGATGGTGGACAGGGCGGGCAAGCGGATCGAGATGCTGCTGGAGTGGCGCGATCTCGCCGCGAGTGCAGGCCACGACGTGCCGACGGTCGCCGACATGATGCGGATCGGCGCATCCGGCGAGCTCTGCCCGGAAGGGGTCGCCCTCGAGGTGGTGCGGCCGTGGTCGCGCACGATCGAACGCCTGCTCCTGCAGTTCACCTTCGGTGACCCGAACCCGGTGCAGAATCTGCCCGCCGATCTGCGGCAGCCGAGCACGACCGGGCGGCCGGGCCCGGCTGCGACCGCGCGGGACGGCGGGCGGGCCGCCGGCGGCGGCCCGGTGCTCGACGCACTGCTGAGCTGGTGGCGGACCGAGCAGGGCACGGACCGGGGGCTGCGCAAGCTCAAGGAGCACCAGCTGCGGAGCATCGTGACGACGGGCAGCCGCACCGAGGCCGAGGTCCGCAGGCACCTGCCCGCACAGCTCGGCAGCTACGCGCGCCGGATCGCCGAGGTGATCGCCCGAAGCACCACCCCGCCGACCCCGAGCACCCCCGCTGGCGCGCCACCGCTCGACCCACCCACGGCGGCGCGGCCTGCGGTCGGCGGTGCCGCACCCGGTCCTCGCAGCACAACTGACCGCGGGCCCGCAGGGGCCGGTCGTGAGCCCGACCTCGACCGGTCGGAGCACGCGCGGGACAGCGATGACCGGCCCCCCACGCCGCCGCCCGCAACCGGCACGCCTGCAGCCACACCGGCCCGCGCCACCGCGGACCCCGACGCCGACGCGCCGCCCGCGCTCGAGCTCGCCGACTACGAGTACACCCCCGCGCCCACCGAGCCGGTGCCGATCCGCAAGCGGTCCAGCCCCACCGGGACGGTCCTCACCTGGCCGCGCTGGGTGGGCGAAGCCGGCCACTCGACCCTGCTGTACCGGGTGGTGTCCGTCGACGACCAGTGGAAACCGCTCACACCGCAGGAGGCGCAGCCCGTCGTCGTCACCGAGGACCTGCGCTGCCACGACGAGCGCCCGTTCACCGGTCCGGTCCGGCACGTCCAGGTGTGGGTGCACGCCGGACCCGACCGGGAGACCGCAGCCGGCACCGAGCCGGTGCTCCACGCGGAATGCGTCGTCGTCGCCCGGGTGCGCGACGCCCGGGTCCGGGAGGACGGCCGCAGCGTCGTCGGCCAGTGGCGGGTGCCGCCGGGTGTGACGTCGGTCGACGTCCTGCGGGTGCCGCGGGAGCGAGCCCGCCGCGACGGCCACAGCGATCCCGAGTTCCGGCTGCCCGCGCTGCGGCCCTTCGTCAACGGGTTCGTCGACGACGGGGCGGAACGGGGACGCCACTACGTCTACGAGATGTCGGTCGAGGTCGAGGTCGAGGGAACCCGGTACCGGTCGGATCCGACCAAGGTGGAGGTCGAGGTCTCGGCGGTCCTGGCGCCGGTGACCGACCTGCGGGTCCTTCCGGTCCCGGATGACCGGTCCGTCGTCGACCTCGAGTGGACGACGCCGGAGGCGGGTGAGGTGCGGATCTTCCGCACCCCGAAGGCACCCGCTGCCGGGTTCGACGAGCGGCTGGTCCGGGTGGCGGACCTGCTCGACGCGCGGCTGACCGACGGGGCCGATGTCGGTCGCCCCGTCGACGAGCGGCCCGACGGGACGTCGTCGATGGTCGGCGTGCCGTGGCTGGACGGCTGGACGTCGGCCTACCTGACGCCGGTGACCGTTCTCGGGGACCGGGCGGCCGTGGGCCCGTCGACGCTGGCGTACCGGCTGATCGAGATGAGCCACGCGGAGATCGTCGAGCGCACGCACCGGCAGATCATCACCTTCGCCTGGCCCGAGGGGGCCGACACCGTCCTGGCCTACCTGGGCGGTCCTCGGGAGACCGCTGAGGAGGCGGCGGAGCGCGGTCATCCGGAGGAGATCAGCCGGGCCCAGTACGTCGCGCAGGGCGGGATGTACCTCCGCAACCGGCTCGCGCCACGGGGTTGCTCGGTCCACCTCGTCCCCGTCGCGCACAGCAGGGGGCGGCGGATCACGGGGCCCGTGACGTCACTGTCCTATCCAGGGCTGCTCCAGATGAGCTACGAGCTGCACGTGGAACGCGACAAGGCCCGGCCTACGGTGTTGCGGCTGTGGATCCGGGCCGAGCAGGAGGTGGAGGGCCACGTCTTCACCCTGGTGTTCAACCCCGACCGGCTGCCGCTGCACGAGCGCGACGGCCACCCCCTGCCCATGGCGCCGCACGGCGACCTGCGGGCGGTCCCGGGCTACCAGTTCCGCCCCACGGGGCTGGAGCCGCGCTCCTCCCCGGACGTGTACTGGTCCGCGCCCGCCGACCGGCTCGTCGGCTACGTCCGGCTGTTCGTGGGCCTGCCGCCGGACCAGCGGTCGACCGTCGCGCTGTTCGACCCGCCCGTCGAACAGCTCTACCTCGCCCCGCAGGCGCCGCTGTGACCGTTCCCGCGTGCCGCCCGCCGGACCCGCCGGCGGACCGGCCGGAGCCGGCCGCGCAGCGTCCTGCGGCACCCCCGACGGTCGGGGACGCGATGGGCGCGAGGTCGGCCGACGCGACGGTGGCGCTGCGCACCGTCGCTGCTCCCCGGTTCGCGCAGCTCACCCACGCGAGCATCGCCGCCGCCGACGGGTTCGGCGGCTGGCGGGTCAAGCAGGCCACCGGCCGGATCGACGCCGACGAGGAGCGGCAGCTGGTGCAGCGGGCGACGAGGTTCGACGTCGGGACGCTGCCGCGCTACCTCAACCGCGAGGAGGCGGACGCGCTCCCGCGGCGGGTGGTCCACGGGCCTCTCGATCCCACCCGTGCCACGGGGGCCACGGCCTACTGGCACGCCGTCCCCGCCGGCTTCGACAGCTCCGGACGCCCCGGCAACGTGTTCACCCACGTCGTGCTCGACCGCAGGCCCGACGCCCCGCACCCACCGCTGCGCCCCAGCGACCTGCTGCGCTCCCCGGTGTGGCTGCGCCCCTACGGCGCGGACCAGGTGGACTCGGCCACCCTGGACGGGCGACCCGACCCACCGTGGGCGGATCCGGCCCTCGACCGGGCGGCGGTGCTCGACTTCCTCGTCGAACGGGCCCTCTGGCGCGGAGGGACCCTCCGGGCGCTGCTCGACGCCGTCCACGGCGCCATGGAACAGGGCCCGATGGTCGTGCTGGGCGTGGTCGACCCGGCCGACGCCGACCGCTGGATCGCCGGCGTCTGCCACCTCATGGCCCCCGCCACCAGCAGGCACCTCTACTTCTCCACCACCGCACACGCCGACCACCTCGCCGCCGCCCGCGACGCCGGGCTGCACCTCGTCGTCGTGCCCGCCACCGAGCTGCCCGAGATCGAACGCGACGACGACAACCTCGTGCTGCTCAGCGACGAAGACCTGATCGACGGGCACCCCGCCGTCGAGTTCGCCGACTTCGACGTCGAGCTCGACGCCGCCGACGTCGAACAGGTCCACACCACCACCTACGGCTCCCGGATCCCCGCCACTGCCTGGTCGGTCATCGCGGACGCCGTCCTGCGCGACCCCGACCTCGCCGCCGAGCTGCTCGCCCGCCAGGACGCCGTCGCCGCCGAGGTCGCCGACCTCGACGTCTCCTGCGCGTGGCCGCTCGCCGTCGCGGTCGTCGAACGCACGGACCGGCGGTCCGCGCACCGGGGGAAGGTGAACCACGGCGGCCGGGCGACGGACCAGGACCTGCTCGACGACGCCCTTCCCGCCGCGCGGATGACCGCCCGCGACGCGCCGCCCGCGGTGGCCCGGACGCCGTCGGGCGCCACCGTCCAGCGAGTGCAGGACGAGCTGCTGGGCAGGACCGCAGCCGACGCCTGGGCCGCCCTGCAGGGCCCCCTGCCCCACGGCGTCGACCGCCGACGAGCGGTCGAGGTCTACCTCGACCGGGCCTTCGACGACCGGGACTGGCTGCTGCGCGAGGGTGGCGCCCCGGCATTCGACCTGGTCGGTACCCGCAGCCCGGTCCACGAGGTCGTCGAGCACGCGCACGCCGCGGTGGCGCGCTTCGGCACCGCGGCGTCGGGGAGCAGACCGGATGAGGATCACGCCACCGCCGCGGTGGTGCTGCGCGTCCTCGACCTCGCCGCCCGGGCCGGCCTGGCCGAGCACCTCGACCCCACCCGGGTCACTCCGGTGCTGGACCGCACCGTGGCGTCCCAGCTGCTGCATCCGGTGACCGGCCCGGACCTCGTCACCCGTGTCGGGCCCCTGACCGAGGCCACCCAGGCCCGGATCGTGCGCCCCTGGCTCGACCAGTTCCTCCCCGGGCTCCCCGGAGCCCCCGGCTGCCGCGTGGCCACGCTCGTCCTGCGCTGGCTGTTTCCCGAACCACCGGCCCCGCGCCCCCCGGCCGGCCTCGCCCGGGCCGCAGCGCTGCCCGCCACCCTCGTCGAGGCCGCAGCCCAGGCCACACTCGTGCTGCCCGATCCGTCGGCGTACCGGCCGACCGCGGTGGCGGCGGGACTCGCCGACGGCTCCGCCGACGCGGCCCGCGCCATGCGGGGCCCGGGGCTTCCGGTCGCGGCCGTCCTCGCGATGCTGGACGTCGTCGAGCCGCGCCGGCTGCTCGACGTGCTCACCCCGGCGCTGCTGGCTGCCCCGACCGGGCCGGACCTCGACACCCTGCTGCAGAGGCTCCGCTGGCAGACCCGGCACCCCGAATGGGACACGACGGCGGGCCGCACGGTCCGGGATGCCTGCGAGCTGCGCACCCTGGAGCTGGAGTGGCTCAAGGCGGGCGAGGAGCAGGGAGCACGGTCCGCGGTGGGCCGGTTCCTGCAGCTGCTCGGTTCCCTCACCGATCCGACGTCGAGCGCGGCACTCGACGGAGGCCTGCTGCGGTCCGCCATGGCCGCGGACGTCGTCGACCGCATCACCGACACCGCCGAGCGCGACGGGCCACCGCTCGTCCAGCAGCGGCGTCCGGCGTCGCACTGGGCGGACGTCGACGCGATGACCGGCATCGCCCGGCGGATCGCCGAGGCCGTCCGCAACGGGGTCACCACGGACCTGCGGGTCGTCCTGGCCGCGCAGCTCGGAGCCTTCACCGACGGGCTGTCCGTCGGCGCCTCGGGGTGGAAGCAGCTCGCCGCGCTGTGCTGGACGACGCCCATGGGGCGGCGGGAGAACCTGCTCGACCACATCATGTGGCTGCGGCTCCCGGTGCTGCGCGTCGAGCGGCCGGACGAGATCGACGGCCTCGCCACGGCGGCCCGCAACTGGGTGGCCGCCGTCGTCGAGCAGGACCGGGGCGGCGCCGACGCCCACCGGACGATGGCCGACTACGACCGCTTCGCGCTCGCCTGGTGGCACCGGATCGGCGTCCAGGGCGACGCGCTGCGGGCTTTCCAGCGGCGCCGGTGGTCGTCGTGACCGACACGCGGGGCGAACCCCGCCCGTGACCCCGACTACCGGAGAGCGCACCCTGCGATGAGCTACATCCTCGACGACGACGACCGCGTGACGATCGCCCGGCGGCCGCTGAAGCTCACCGTCACCGCCCGGACCGCGGCGGGTCGGACCCTGCGGGAGGGCGGTGTGCTGCTCACCGCCGAGGTCGGCGGTGCACCGGCGCCACACGCGCTCGTCGCGCGGCCGAGCCAGATGGTCCTACGCGCGGTCGAGGGCACCACCGTGGTGCGCGTGCTGCCCGGCGAGGGGCTGCCGGCCTTCCCCGAGGGCACCATCCTCGACCTGACGCTGCGTACCGACGGCACCCGTGACGTCGACGGCGACGTGGTGATCGTGCGCGACGTCGAGGTCTCCGGGCTCGTCGTCCGCGACCTTCTGCAGATCGAGCAGCACGACCCGAACCGGCTGACGGTGAGCGCGCTGCGCGTGGTGTCGGACGAGCCGCTCGGCCCGCTGTCCGCCGCGGCTCGGGCGGCGGCGCGCCACCGGCTCGGCGTCGAGCGGGCGAGCGAGCCCCGCGACCTGCTGGTGGCCGTCGACATGTCCGCGTCGATGGCGCCGCGACTGGCCGACGGCACCGTCGCGGCGGTCGTGGACGTCGTCGTCGGGCTGTCCCAGGTGATCGGTGCGGGCCGCGGGTTGACCGTGTCGCTGCTCGCGGAGCCGACCCGCCGCGTCCTGGCCGACGTCCCCGCGGAGCTCGCCGCCGCGACCACCCGCGAGGCGAAGGCCGCCGGGCTGAGCTGCGGGTTCCGCAGCGTGCCGCCCGGCGACGGGGTGAACCGTGAGACGGTTGTCTACGTCGTCACCGATGCGGTCCCGGCCGACGTGGCGGCGCTGCGTGCGGCCCGCGGGCGCGGCGAGAACCTGAGCCTGGTCCTCGTCGGTTGCGGGCGGCCGTCGCGAGCCGCGGCCGACGTGCCGACCGCCCGCCTGACGCCCCCGCCGCCGGGGGTATCGGCCGACGAGCACCTCCGCAGCTCGCCCGAACTGCTCGGCGACCTCGTCGCCGCGATGCTCGCCGCCGCCGGGACGGCGGACCGGTGACGACCTCGGAGACACCGATGACGAAGTGCCCGAACTGTTTCCTCGTGGTACCGGAGGGACCGGTCGCCCCAGGCGGTGCCCGCGGCCGTCCGGATCAGCCCGATCCGCCGCCACCGCCGCGGGAGTGCCCGAACCCGGCCTGCCGGCGGGCCTACCCGCCCGGCTGGCAGGACAGCCGCAGCACCTGCCTCGTCATGGCCGGCGCCCGGACCGCGGGCAAGAGCATCTTCATCGCCGTGATGATCAAGCAGCTCGAACAGCTCGGCGCGGCGGTCGGCATGGAGGTCGGTCCGGCCACCACCGCGGTGCGCGACGTGTTCCAGGAGCACTACCTCGACCCGCTCTACCGCCAGCGCGGGATCATGGAGCCCACGCGCAGCACCAACGAGGGCGACGCCTACCAGCGCGAGTCGCTGGTGTTCACGCTCACCAACGCGTTCGGACGGCGCCATCACCTGGTCATCCGAGACGTCGCGGGTGAGGACCTGGAGCGCCCGGACGACACGACCCGCGAGCGGCTGGGCTTCTTCGGCCACGCCGACGGCGTGTTCTTCCTCTTCGACCCGCTGCAGATCGACGAGATCACCCACCAGCTGCGGCAGATCGTGCCGGAGCAGCCGCTGGGCCGCCCGGCCAAGGAGGTACTCGACACGACGGTCGACCTGGTCAGCCAGGGGGCGCCGCGGTTCGCGGTGATCATGTCGAAGTTCGACACGCTGCAGAAGCTGCGCACGGTCCGCTACGACAACGCCTACACAGCGATCATGCAGAACGCCGGCGCGGCGATCTTCCGGGACCCCGGCCCGTACGGCTCGCCGCACGACATGGACGGGCGGCTGCTGCACGAGGAGGTCCGCAGCCTGCTGATGCTGTTCAACCAGGGGCCGCTCGTGGCCAAGGTGCAGAACGCGGCGCGGCGCGGCGGGCACCGGTTCTTCGCGGTCTCGGCGCTGGGCGCGCCACCCAACGGTGACTCGCAGCATCCTCAGGGCATCGCTCCCTTCCGGTGTCTCGACCCGCTGCGATGGGTGCTGGAGGGCACGGGCGTCATGGGCTGACCCGGCGCGCCGTCCGGTACCGGCCCGTGATCGTTCTGCAATCCCGGACTGCCGGACCGCGGCGCTACATTGCGGCGACAGGAGACGGACACGTCAGGTTCGCCCGCCTGGACCATCGTCCGCAGGCAAGATCCACGCTGCCGAGGAGACCGACCATGACCGCTGAGTCCGCACGTCGCCTGGTCGCCGCCGCCGTCGGGGCGTTCCTCGTCGTGACGACGGCCGGTTGCGTGAGCAGCGGGGGTGGAGGAACCGGATCGGGCGGCGGGCAGGCCTCGGCC
>JAEUJO010000176.1 GCA_016794615.1 Pseudonocardia sp.
GACCAGCGGTTCCGCGAGGTCCGCGAGGTCCGCGACGAGACCGAGGCCCGCAAGCGCGGGCGCGAGCACGCCGTGCTCGGCGACCACGGCACGGTCTGACGAGACGAGGAGAGCACCTCATGTGGACCCTGTCCGGCTTCGCCGACGAGATCGACCCCGACCCGAAGACCCAGTTCGCGACCCTGAACGACCTCGGCATCACCCACGTCGAGTTCCGCAGCGCCTGGGGCATCAACGTGCTGGACCTGACCGACGCGCAGATCGACGAGGTCGCGGCGCTCCTGGCGGCGCACGGCCTGTCGGTGTCGTCGATCGGCTCACCGATCGGCAAGATCAATATCGAGGACGGCTTCGACGCGCACCTGGGGCGGGCCGACCGCGCCCTGGCCGTCGCCGCGCGCCTCGGCGCCCCGTTCATCCGGATCTTCTCCTTCTTCCTCCGGCAGGACCAGGCTCCGGAGCGGCACCGCGACGAGGTGCTCCGGCGGATGTCCGCCCTGGCCGCGAAGGCCGAGCCCACCGGCATCGTGCTGCTGCACGAGAACGAGAAGAACATCTACGGCGACGTCCCGGCCCGCGTGCTCGACATCGTCGAGTCGGTCGGCTCCCCCGCCCTGCGGCTGGCCTGGGACCCCGCCAACTACGTGCAGGTGGGCGTCACCCCGTTCACCGACGGCTACGCGGCGCTCCGCCCGTACACCGTCTACATCCAGATCAAGGACGCGCTGCTCGCGACCGGGGACGTGGTCCCGGCGGGCGAGGGCGACGGGCAGGTCCGCGAGACCGTCCGCGCCCTGGCCGCCGACGGTTTCGACGGCTTCTTCTCGATGGAGCCGCACCTCGGGACGTACGACGAGTTCGGCGCGCTCTCCGGCGCGACGAACTTCACCCGCGCCACCCGCGCGTTCACCGCCATTCTCGACAGCGAAGGAATCGCGTACTCATGAGTGCCCCGGACGATCGGACACAGAAGCTGCGGTTCGCCCTCGTCGGCGCCGGCGCGATCGGCGAGACCCACGCACGCGCGCTGGCCGACCTGCCCGACGTCGCCGAGCTCGTCACGGTCGTCGACACCGACCCGGCCAGGGCGCGGGCGCTGGCCACCCGGTACGGCGCAGCATCCGGCATGGAGATCGGGGCCGCCACCGACCTGGCCGCCGTCCTGCGCCGCGACGACATCGACGCCGTCACGATCTGCACCCCCAGCGGGGCGCACGCCGACGGCGCGGTGGCCGCCCTGGACGCCGGCAAGCACGTCGTCGTGGAGAAACCGATCGACATCACCCTGCCCGCGGCGGACCGCATCATCGACGCCGAGAAGCGCTCCGGGAAGACCGTCACCGTGATCTCCCAGCACCGCTTCGACCGCTCGACGGAGAAGGTCCAGCAGGCCGTGCGGGACGGGCACCTCGGCACCGTCACCTCGGCCATCGCCTCGCACGCATGGTGGCGCGGGCAGAGCTACTACGACTCCGGCGACTGGCGCGGCACCTGGGCCCTCGACGGCGGCGGCGCGGTGATGAACCAGACGGTGCACACCATCAACCTGATGATCACCACGCTCGGCACCCCGGTCGAGGTGTTCGCCTACACCGCCCGCCTCGCCCACGAGCGCATCGAGGTCGAGGACACCGCCGTCGCGGTCGTGAAGTTCGCCTCCGGCGCGCTGGGCGTGATCCACGGCACCACCGCGGCGTACCCGGGCCTGGACGCCAGCCTGCGCGTCTTCGGCTCCACGGGCTCGGCCGTCATCACCGACGACGAGCTGGTGTTCTTCCACGCGAACGTCGGCGACGCCCCCGAGATCGGCATGCCGGGCCGGACCGCGGAGAACCAGGTGACCGACGACGACACGCTCGGGCCGGACGACCGCGGGCTCGGGCACCGCCGCCAGCTCGCCGACTTCATCGACGCCATCACCACCGGCCGCCCGCCGCGCGTCGGGACGGCCGAGGCCCGCACCGCGCTGTCGGTGATCCTCGCGATGTACGAGTCGGCGGCATCGGGCCGGCCGGTCACGCTGGAGGGCGACCCCCGATGACCGGCCTCAGCGGCCCGCGCCCGGCC
>JAEUJO010000231.1 GCA_016794615.1 Pseudonocardia sp.
GGGGCGATGCCGGCGCGCAGCAGGGCGACCGCCCGACGGAACCGCAGCACCCGGCGCAGCACGGACGGCCCGTAGCCGAACGCGGTGAGGCAGCGGCGGTGCAGGGTGCGGGTGGTACAGCCGAGGTCGGCCGCCGTCTCCGCGGCCGAGCCACCGCTCGCCAGGCGCCGCGCGGCCGCGCGCAGCCCTGGTTCGGGCACGACACCGGGCAGTCGGGCGGCGAGGGTGGTGAGGATCGGCGCCGCCGGCAGGCCGGCGGCCAGCGCCGCCACACCGCGCCGGGCGAGTGCGGGGTGCAGCGCGTCCAGCGGGACGCGCGCGTCCCGCAGGGCTGAAGCCGGCACGTCGAGCAGCGCGGGCAGAACCCCGGGGAGGAACCGCAGTCCGCTCGCCGCGAGGCCCGCGCTCCGCTCGAACGGGTGCGGCACGGTGTCCGGCCCGGCGACGAGCAGCTCCGCGCCGGACCAGACGAGGTCCATGCAGCCGTCGGGCAGCACGTCGATCACCTCGGGCGCGGACGGCGCCGTCGAGATCCACACGCACTCGGCGAGCCCGCGCCACGCAGGCGGCACGGGCTGCTCGCGGTAGCCCACGGGGACCGACGGTAGCGCGCGTGCCGATCGCGATGCTCCGATGAACCGAAAGTGGCGTTCGGTGCATCCACCGCCGACCCGCACCGCAAAGGTGCCCACCCCCGCGCGGACGGGCCCCATGAGGCACCCACACCATCAGGCCGGCAACCGAAGCGCGCGGACGGGCCGGAACGAGCGAACGCGGCGTCGGGTGCGTGTGACCTGCCGAACGCCGCGTTCGCTCCGGAGCCCCAGGAGCCCCCGCCCCGGGGCGCGGGTCAGGACTTGCGCAGTACCGCCTCGATCTCCAGGGCGACCTGGACCTTCTCGCTCACGACGACCCCGCCGCCGTCGAGCGGCATCGAGATGTCGACGCCGAAGTCGCTGCGGTTGATCGTGGTGGTGGCCGAGAAGCCGGCGCGGGTGCCGCCGTAGGCGTCCGGGCCGAAGCCGTTGACCTCGAGGGAGAAGGTGACGGGCCGGGTCACGCCCTTGATCGTCAGCTCGCCGTCCAGCGCGTGGTCGTCGCCGTCGGGGCGGATCGCCGTGCTGCGGAACGACCACGTCGGGTGGTTCTCGACCTCGAAGAAGTCGGCGGTGCGGATGTGGCCGTCGCGCTGGGCGTTGCCGGTGTCCACGGAGCCGGCGTCGACGGTGGCGGTCACCGCCGAGTCGGTGAACTGTGGCGCGGTCACGATCTCACCGCTGAACGCGCCCAGGCGACCGCGTACCTTGCTCACCATCATGTGCCGGACGGTGAAGGAGACATCGGAGTGCACCGGGTCGATGTCCCAGGTGCCGACCACGTAGCCGGGGATCTGGGTGTGGGTGGGGGCTGTCATGACGACCTCCTATATAGTTGAACTCTAAGCTGTTGAGAGGGACACTATACTTAACGCGTTGACATCTCAACTATTTCCGGAGGCTTCCATCGTGACCGCCGACACACGTTGGCTCGACGAGGACGAGCAACGGACCTGGCGCGCCTTCCTCACCGCCCAACGCCTGCTGTTCGACCGCCTCGAACGCCAGTTGCAGCGCGACGCCGGCCTCCCGCACGCCTACTACGAGATCCTCGTCCGGCTCTCCGAGGCACCGGACCGGACACTGCGGATGAGCCAGCTCGCCGACTCGTCGCTGTCGTCGCGCAGTCGACTCTCGCATGCCGTCGCGCGGCTGGAGGCGGCGGGCTGGGTGCGGCGCAGGGCCTGCGCCGAGGACCGGCGCGGGGCGTTCGCCGAGCTCACCCCCGACGGCATGGCCAAGCTGGAGGAGTCGGCGCCCGGCCACGTCGAGGCCGTCCGCGCGGACCTGTTCGACGCTCTCGACCGTGACCAGCAGCGCGTGCTGCGCGATATCAGCGACACCCTGATCGCCCACCTGTCCGACACGGCGGCCTGGCCCGTGGAGAGCGACACGCGGGCGGACGCGGGGTAGCCGCTACCTGCCGTCGGCGACCCGGTCGGCGAACCAGCGCTCGACGAGCAGCCGGCCGTCCGGCGCGAACGGCCACGCCGGATCCGCCAGCCGCGCCCGCAGCGCAGCGACCGGCATCCACCACCCGTCGGCGACCTCCTCGGGCTGGTGGCGCACGGGCCCGTCGTACCGGGCCTCGAACGCGAACAGGTGGCTCCGCAGCCCGCCCGGGCCCTCGTCGTAGACCAGGGTGAACAGCGGTGTGAGCGGCGCGCCGGTCACACCGAGCTCCTCGGCGAGCTCCCGCGCCGCGGTGCCCGCCGGGTCCTCGCCGGGCCCGATCACCCCGCCCGCCCAGCAGTCGTACAGCCCGGGCATCACCAGCTTCGTCACCGACCGCCGGTGGACGTAGACACGGCTCCCGTCACCGCTGCGCAGCAGCACCCCGCCCACCCCGTGCCAGAGCGACCGCGCGTACACCTCGCCGCGCGGCGCGACGCCCACCACCGCGCCCGCCTCGTCGTAGACGGCGACGGCCTCCGCCGCGGGATCGACCTCCATGACGCCATCATCGCCACTGCGTCCGCACGCGGCGACCAGGCATGACGGCGTTGCTCCACCGGACACGCGTTACGCTCGCGGCATGACTGGCGCTAGCAGCACGGCCCGGCTGTGTCCGACGAGGGCGGCCCGCCCGTGACCGCCCGGCGCATCATGGGTACCGAGGTCGAGTACGGGATCTCCGTTCCCGGCGATCCCACGGCCAACCCGGTGATCACCTCGACCCAGGTCGTGCTGGCCTACGCCGCGGCCGCGGACATCCCGCGCTCGCGCCGGGCCCGCTGGGACTACGAGGTGGAGTCGCCGCTGCGCGACGCGCGCGGGTTCGACCTGTCCGCGCCCACGATGGCCGCACCCAACGAGTCCGAGCTCGACGACCTCGGCGCCGCCAACGTCATCCTCACCAACGGCGCCCGGCTCTACGTGGACCACGCCCACCCCGAGTTCTCCACGCCCGAGGTCCTCACCCCGCGCGACGTCGTCATCTGGGACAAGGCGGGGGAGCGGGTGATGGAGGAGGCCGCGATGCGCGCCGCCACCGTCCCGGGCGCGCCGCGCATGCAGCTGTACAAGAACAACGTGGACGGCAAGGGGGCCAGCTACGGCTCCCACGAGAACTACCTCATGGCCCGCCAGACCACGTTCCCGTCGATCGTGGCGGGGCTCACGCCGTTCTTCGTCACCCGGCAGGTGATCGTCGGTGCCGGCCGGGTCGGGCGCGGCGCCTCCGGTGACGAGGCGGGCTACCAGCTCTCGCAGCGCAGCGACTACATCGAGGTCGAGGTCGGCCTGGAGACCACGCTCAAGCGCGGGATCATCAACACCCGCGACGAGCCGCACGCCGACGCCGACAAGTACCGCCGCCTGCACGTGATCATCGGCGATGCGAACCTCTCGGAGTACTCGACGCTGCTCAAGGTCGGCACCACCGCACTGGTCCTCGACATGATCGAGAAGGGCGTCCGGTTCGACGAGCTGCGGCTGGCCGAGCCCGTCCGGTCGGTCCACCGGATCAGCCACGACCCGTCGTTGAAGACGACGATCGAGCTGATCGACGGCCGCAAGGTCACCGGCCTGGACCTGCAGCGGGCCTACTTCGAGAAGGCCGCCAAGCACGTCGAGAACACCCTCGGGGCCGACGTCGACCCGGACACCGCCGAGGTCCTGGAGCTGTGGGGCACGGTCCTGGACGACCTGACGCGGGACCCGCTGAGCTGCGCGGATCGCCTCGACTGGCCCGCGAAGCTGCGCCTGCTCGAGGGCTACCGCGAGCGTGACGGGCTGGCCTGGGACGCGCCACGGCTGCACTTGGTCGACCTGCAGTACGCGGACGTGCGGATGGGCAAGGGCCTCTACAACCGCCTCGTCACCCGCGGCTCGATGACGCGGCTGGTCGACGAGGACGCCGTGCAGGCCGCGATGACCACGCCACCGACCGACACCCGCGCCTACTTCCGCGGCCGCTGTCTGGAGCGTTACCCCACGGAGGTCGCGGCCGCGTCCTGGGACTCGGTGATCTTCGATCTGGGCCGCGAGTCGCTGGTGCGCATCCCCACCCTGGAGCCGATGCGGGGCACCCGCCGGCACGTCGGCGAGCTCATCGACGCCTCGCGCACGGCGGAGGATCTGGTGGAGGCGCTCACCCGCGGCTGAGCGCCCGATGCGGGCCGAGCGGCCGTGAGACCGTCGGCACGAGCACGGCCTCGCGCTTTTCGTCGGTCTCCTCGGTAGGGTTCGGGCTACCGGATCCCGCCGGGCGCCCGGTCCGGGGCGTGCGGTGGGACAGGCCCGAGGAGGAGACGTCATGTCGCAGGAGCAGACCAAGCGTCAGGGCGGCGGTGGCGGGGACGACGAAGACGGCACGGGCGCCGAGGCGTCCGGGCAGGAGCGGCGGGAGAAGCTCGGGGAGGACGTCGACACGATCCTCGACGAGATCGACGACGTGCTCGAGGAGAACGCCGAAGACTTCGTCCGCGCCTACGTCCAGAAGGGCGGCGAGTAGCCTCGCCCGGCCCCCGTCAAGGCGGGGGCCGGGCCCGTACCATCCCTCATCCCATCCCCTCATCCCATCCCCGCTGTCGTAGATCGAGAGGCACATGTCGTTCCCCGAGCCCCGGCTGCCGAACCCCAGCGTGCTCGGCACGGGCGTGCCGCCCGGCTGCACCTCGTTCACCGACTACCTGGCGGCCACGTCCCCGCACCTGCTCCCCGGCCGGATACCCGAGGGGATCGACCTCCGCGGGCACACCGCGGCCCCGCGCACACCGGGCCTGGACGTGCCGCACGGCACCACCATCGTCGCGCTGACCTTCGCCGGCGGGGTCGTCATCGCCGGTGACCGGCGCGCCACGATGGGCAACATGATCGCCCAGCGCGACATCGAGAAGGTGTTCATCACCGACTCGTTCTCCGCCGTCGGGATCGCCGGGTCGGCCGGCATCGCGGTCGAGATGGTGCGGCTGTTCACCGTCCAGCTCGAGCACTACGAGAAGATCGAGGGCGTGCCGCTGTCGCTGGACGGCAAGGCGAACCAGCTGGCCGCGATGGTCCGCGGCAACCTCGGCGCCGCGCTGCAGGGCTTCGTCGTCGTCCCGCTGTTCGCCGGGTACGACACCGACGCCGCGGACCCGGCGACGGCCGGGCGGATCGTCACCTTCGACGCCACCGGTGGCCGCTACGAGGAGAAGCTGGGCTTCCACGCGGTCGGCTCCGGCTCGGTGTTCGCCCGCGGTGCGCTCAAGAAGCTGCACGACCCCACGGCGGACCTGGACGGCGCGGTCCGCACGGCGGTCGAGTCGCTCTACGACGCCGCGGACGACGACTCCGCAACGGGCGGGCCGGACCTCATCCGCCACATCTACCCGGTGGTGGTCTCGATCACCGGCGACGGCGCGGTGCACCACCCGGACGCCGACATCGCCGAGGTCACCACGGCCGTCGTGACCGGTCGCTCCACGCGCCCCGGCGGCTGACCCCCGTGCCCCCGCTGCTCTTCCCGCCTGCCCACCCTGGAGCCGCCCCGTGACGATGCCGTTCTACTCCTCCGTCGACCAGCTCCTGCGCGACCGCTCGGAGCTGGCCCGCAAGGGGATCGCCCGTGGCCGCAGCGTCGTGGTGCTCACCTTCGCCGACGGTGTGCTGTTCGTCGCGGAGAACCACTCGCCGTCGCTGCGCAAGGTCTCGGAGATCTACGACAGGATCGGGTTCGCGGCGGTCGGCCGGTACAACGAGTTCGAGTCGCTGCGCACCAACGGTGTCCGGCTCGCGGACGTCCGCGGCTACTCCTACGACCGGCGCGACGTCACCGGCCGCTGGCTGGCCAACGCCTACGCCCAGTTCCTCGGGCCCTCGTTCATCGAGCAGCAGAAGCCGTTCGAGGTCGAGCTGTGCGTCGCCGAGGTCGGGGCGGAGCCCACGGGCGACCAGCTCTACCGGATCACCTACGACGGCTCGATCACGGACGAGCCGCAGTTCGTGGTGATGGGCGGGCAGACCGACCCGATCAGCTCCAGCCTCCGCGGCTCCTACCAGGCCGGCGCCGCTCTGGCGGATGCTCTCGCGGTGGCCGTCAAGGCCCTGCAGTCGGCACCGGCACCCGGGCCGGCCACCGGCAACGGCCCGGCCGCGGCGCGCGTGCTCGGGGCGAGCGCACTGGAGGTCGCGGTGCTGGACCGCGCCCGGTTGCCGCGCCGGGCGTTCCGCCGGATCACCGGGGCGACGCTGCGCGGCCTGCTGCCCGCGGAGAACCGCGGCACCCCGGACGCGGACCAGGGGAAGGGCGGGGACGACGCGCCGGCCGCGAGCGGTGCGGAGGCCGGCACCACGTAAGCCCGGCACGCACGACCGTTCCGCCCGGCGAGCCCCGAACCCCGCGGCACGTCCGGTGCCGTGCACCCGTTGCGGGCCGCGCACGACCCGGGAGGGCGCGCGGCGTCGCCCGGTGCGGGGGTCAGATCCCTGCGCGGTGGGTCCAGCTCCCGCCGAGCATCGTGGCGGCCACCGGCATGGTGCGCAGGGTCGCGGCGGGCACCGCGGCCGGGTCCAGGTCGGTGACGCACAGGTCGGCGCGCCGGCCCACCCGCACCGGGCCGTCGGGCCCCGTGGACGAGGCGAGCGCGACCGACAGCGGGATCTCCTGCTCGGGGTGCCATGACGGCCGGTCGTCGCAACTGCGGCGCACCGCCGCGGCGATCGTGATCCACGGGTCGAGCGGCGCCACGGGCGCGTCGGAGCCGAGCACGATCTCGACGCCGGCGTCGAGCAGCGTGCGGTAGGGAAAGGCGCGGCCGGTGCGTCCCGCCCAGAGCCGATCGGCGACGTCCCGGTCGTCGAGCACGTGTGCCGGCTGCACACTGGCCACCACCCCGAGCGCGGCGAACCGGGCCGGGTCGACGTCGCGCAGGAGCTGCGCATGCTCGATGCGCCGACCCGGCGCTGCGGCATCCCCGGGACCGGCCGTCATCGCGAGGGCGGCGACGGTGTCGAGCACGAGCGCGTTGGCCCGGTCGCCGATCGCGTGCACGGCCGCGCCGATCCCGTGCCGGGCGGCGCGGCGCAGGAGCGAGCGCAGCTCGTCCGGGGCCACCAACAGCACACCGCGGGCCTGCGCGCCGGCCAGCCCGGGGTAGGGGTCGTCGCAGCAGGCCGTACGGGTGTTGAGCGAGCCGTCGGTGACGACCTTCAGCGGCCCCATCGTCAGCAACCCGCCGGTGCCCGCCACGACGTCGCCGCTGCGCAGACCGCGGGCGATCGGCCCGTCGGAGCCGTCCAGCGCCTCCGGCCACACCGACGCCACCACTCGCAGCGCGTCGGCGCCCCCGGTGATCCGGGCGGCCCACGCGTCGAGCTGCCACGGGGCCTCGTAGTCGACGATCCCGACCACACCCCGCGCGGCCGCGGCCCGGCCCGCCTCGGCGCACCACCGGTCGAGCACCGTGGAGCGCACATCGATCATGATCGGCATCCAGTCCCGCTCGCGGACCAGCCCGGTGGGATGGTCCGCCATGCCGTAGCGGGCGGCGGCGGCCGAGTCGAGCCAGCAGCAGTGCAGGTCCGCGGCCACCAGCACGACCGGCACGGCACCGGTGACCCGGTCGAGCAGGTCGCGGTGCGGTGTGTCGGGCCACAGCGCGTCCCGGAACCCGTGCCCGACCAGCACCGTTCCCGGCTCGGGCGGGTCCGTCCGCAGCCGGGCGGCGACCAGCGCGACGGCCTCGGCCGCGGAGCGGGCCGGCCCGAGGTCGAGGCGCCTGCGGGCGAGCGTCCACTGGTCGAAATGCACGTGCGCGTCCCACAGCCCGGGCAGCAGCACCCGGCCGTCGAGATCGACGACCTGCGCGCCCCGCGGCGCGGGCAGGTGCGGGCCGATCGCGGCGACGGCGCCGGCGTCGACGAGGACGTCGGTCACCGTGCCGTCGAGCGTGGCGGACCGCAGCAGGACCGCGGGGTCGGGCATCGATCTCCTTCCGGGGCGCGTGAGCTCTTGACCTCGACCGTGGTCCAGGTCGCATGGTGGGGTATGGCCGAGTTGAACCACACCATCGTCGCAAGCCCCGACCGCTGGGCCGGAGCCCGCTTCCTCACCGAGATCCTCGGACTGCCCGAGCCCGTCGGCTTCGGCCCGTTTGCGGTCGTGACCATGGCGAACGGGGTGAGCCTCGACTTCAGGGAGTCGGCCGAGGTCGTCCCGCAGCACTACGCGTTCCTCGTCGGCGACGACGAGTTCGCCGCGACGGCGCAGCGGCTGAAGGAGCGCGGGCTGCCGACGTGGGCCGACCCCTGGCACGGCCAGGAGGGGGAGAACCACGACGACGGCGGTCGGGGGCTCTACTTCGACTCGCCGGAGGGGCACAACCTGGAGATCATCACTCGGCCGTACGGGTCGGGAGGCTGATCAATCCGTCTGGTGCCCGCGCAGGAGGTCGAGGATCTGCTGCTGGGTGCCCTCCATGCGCCCGAG
>JAEUJO010000266.1 GCA_016794615.1 Pseudonocardia sp.
ATCCGGATTCCGGGCGACGTGACGCGCTCCCGATCGAGTTCGCAGACAGGGGCCCCGACCACCAGGACCCGCGGCTCGGACGTGGTCGTATGGACCGGTCCGAAGTAGCCGCAGGCACGAAGAGGCTTGACCTCGTGTCCAGGCCGGCCGCCACACCGCTCTTCACCGCGAGGCGGCCGACTCCGGGGGCCGGATGCGGTCAGGCAGCAGCAGGCAGGAGTCCCCGAACTCGTGCCAGAGGTATCGGGCGGCCAGCGCGGCCGCGTAGGCGCGCTCGACCAGCTCCGGACCGGCCACGGCCTCGAGCAGCAGCAGATGCGAGGCGTCGGGCTCGTGCCAGCCGGTGACGAGCCCATCGACCACGCGGCACGACCGGTCCGGGCCGAGGACCAGCTCGGTGAAGCCGTCGCCGGCCCGTATCGACCCGTCGGTAGCGACGACACTCTCCAGGGCGCGCACGACGGTCGTCCCGACCGCGACGACACGGCCACCGTGCGACCGCGCCTCGGTCAGGCGGTGTGCCGTCACGTCCGGGACCCGGTACCACTCGACCGGTGGTGCTTCGCCGGCTTCTGTCGAGGACACGCCGGTGTGCAGGGTCACCTCCGCCACGTCGACGTCGCGGTGGGCGAGTTCGGCGAGTACGTGCGAGGTGAACGGCCGGCCCGCGCTGGGCATCTCGGCACTGCCCGGGTCCCGGGAGAACACCGTTCGGTAGTCGGCGAGGGGCGGGCGCCCGCGCAGGTGGCCGTAGGTGATCGGGCGGCCGACCCGGTCCAGCCAGCCCGGCACGCCGCCCTCGACCGGGACACGAGCCACCCACAGCCGGCTGCCGACGTCGCGGACCGGGTCCGGGTGCGCCGTGAGCAGAGTGGCCGTCACCCCGCGGGGCAACCGGAGCATCTCGCCGGCACGCGCGTCCCGGATCCGCGCGGCCCCGCCGGGTGAGCGCAGCTCCACGACCCAGTCCCTGCCGTGCGGTACCTGGTGGGAGACGTGCACCGTGACCGCTCGTCCGTCGGCCCGCCATCCGTCGACCGCCGCGGCGCGGGTGGCGGAGGTGTTGACCACGACCAGGTCGCCCGGCCGGAGGAACGCGGCGAGGTCGCGGAACAGGGCGTGCCGCACCGGCCGGCCGGCCGCCGCCACGAGCAGCCGCACTTCGTCACGGGCCAGCCCGCGCTGCTCCGGCGGTACGGTCGCGCCCAGCTCCCGCGGCAGGGTGAAGCGGGTACGCGGTGTTGTCGGGCGCGGGGTCATCGGAGGGCCGCGAGCAGGTCCGTCGCGCGAAAGCGGCCACTGTCGGGACGTTCGTCGAGAAGTCGCAACAGTGCCGGCGCCACGGTTGCGGGGTCCGTGCGGTCGGAGATGTCCTCGCCGGGGAAGGCGGCCTGGTGCATCGCGGTGCGCATGTCGCCGGGATCGAACACGTACACGCGCAGATCCGGCTGCTCGGCCGCGAGGACGGCCGCGACATGGTCCAGCGCTGCCTTCGCCGGGCCGTACCCACCCCAGCCGGGGTAGGCCTCGACGGCGGCGTCGGAGCTGAGCACGACGACGGTCGGAGCCGGTGCGCGCAGCAGCGCGGGCAACGCGAGCTGGGTGAGCGCCACCGGAGCGAGTACGTCGACCTCGTAGACGCGGCGCAGCGCGTCGAGCGGGTAGGCCGCCAGCGTCGGCAGGGGAGACGGGCCGAGCTCGCTCGCGTTGTGCACGAGCAGGTCCAACCGTTCTCCCGC
>JAEUJO010000267.1 GCA_016794615.1 Pseudonocardia sp.
GATGGCCGACGAGCTGGTGCACCGCGACGTGGCGGACGGCGTCGCCGCCGTCACGCTCGACTCGCCGCGCAACCGCAACGCCCTGTCCGCGCAGCTCCGCCGCGAGCTGCAGCACCACCTCGACGCGGCGGTCGCGGACCCGGCCGTCCAGGTGATCGTCCTGGGCCACACCGGCCCGGTCTTCTGCTCCGGCATGGACCTGCGGGAGTCCCGCGACGCGGCGGCGGACGCGCCGGACGTCGCGGGGTTCCCCGCGATCCTGCGCACGATCCTGACCGCGCCCCAGCCGGTGGTGGCCCGGGTCGCCGGCCCGGCCCGCGCCGGGGGGATCGGGTTGCTCGCGGCGTGCGACGTCGCGGTGGCCGCCGACACCGCCACCTTCGCCTTCACCGAGGTCCGCATCGGCGTGGTCCCCGCGGTCATCGCCGTCACCGTGCTCCCCCGGCTGCTCCCCCGCGCCGCCCAGGAGCTGTTCCTCACCGGCGAGACGTTCGACGCGGGGCGCGCCGCGGCCGTCGGCCTCGTCAACACCGCCGTGCCCGCCGACCGGCTCGACGCCGAGGTGACCCGCTACGTCGAGCTGCTGCGGCTGGGCGCGCCGGGCGCACTGGCCGCGACGAAGGCCCTGATGCGGCGGCCCGAACTCGATTCCGCGTTCGCCGCGATGCAGCAGCTCTCGGCGCGCCACTTCGCCTCGGCCGAGGGCCGGGAGGGCATGGCCGCCTTCGCCGGGAAGCGGCTGCCGAACTGGGTGCAGGTCGACCGGAATGCGGGTGCTTGATCCGTGGGGTCAGGTGCCGCAGTACGTGACGTACGGGTCGCGGCCCTCCGGCGCCGGCCGGGCGTAGTCGTCCAGGTCGGGCCGCTGCTCGTAGGGGTCGGACACGACGTCGACGAGCCGGCGGAACGGGGCCAGGTCGCCTGCGGTCGCGGCCGTCAGCGCCTCCTCGACGAGATGGTTGCGCGGGATGTAGACCGGGTTCACCCGGTTCATGGCCGCCACCACCGCAGCCCGGTCCGCGGGCAGCAACGCCTCGCGGCGGGTGGCCCACGCGTCGAACAGCTCGGGTTCGGCGAACAGGGATCGCGCGGTGTCGGCGGCGAGCGAGCGGAAGAACGTGGTGAAGTCGACGTGCTGGGCGCGCAGGAGCTCCCACAGGTCGGCCGCCAGGTCCGGGTCCGGCGCGGCGAGCCCGAGCTTCGCGGCCGTCCCCTCGGCATGATGCCGGGCGTAGGTCTCGGCGAACGACGTCAGCACGGCCGTCGCGGCCTCGACCGCCACATCGACGTCGCCGTCGATCAGGGGCAGCAGCGTCTCGCCGAGGCGGGCCAGGTTCCACTGGGCGATCGCGGGCTGGTTGCCGTAGGCGTAGCGGCCGGTGTGGTCGATGGAGCTGAACACCGTGGCCGGGTCGACGGCGTCCAGGAACGCGCAGGGTCCGTAGTCGATGGTCTCGCCGGAGATCGTCGTGTTGTCGGTGTTCATCACGCCGTGCACGAAGCCCACGAGCATCCACCGCGCCACCAGCCCGGCCTGGGCCTCGACCACGTGGCGGTACAGCTCCAGGTACGGATTCGCCGCTCCGGCGGCCTCCGGATGGTGACGGGCGATGGCGTGATCGGCGAGTGCGCGCAGGACGTCCCGGTCGCCGGACGCCGCCGCGTACTGGAAGGTCCCCACCCGCAGGTGGCTCGCCGCGACCCGGCACAGCACCGCACCGGGAAGCAGCGACTCCCGCACCACCCGCTCGCCCGTGGCCACGACCGCGAGTGCCCGCGTCGTCGGGATCCCGAGGGCGTGCATCGCCTCACCGACCAGGTACTCCCGCAGCATCGGGCCCACCGCCGCCAGGCCGTCACCCCCGCGGGCGAACGGCGTGCGCCCCGATCCCTTCAGATGCACGTCCCGGCGCCGGCCGTGGACGTCGATCACCTCACCCAGCAGGAGCGCCCGGCCGTCGCCGAGGCGTGGCACGTAGGTGCCGAACTGGTGGCCTGCGTACGCCTGCGCCACCGGGGTCACGCCGTCCGGCAGCTCGCGGCCCACCAGCACCGACACCCCCGCCGGCTCCCGCAACACCGCGGCGTCGACGCCCAGCTCGGCGGCCAGCCCCTCGTTGAGCACCAGCAGCTCGGGGGCCGGGACCGGCGCCGCCGTCCACGGCAGCGCCAGGCTCGGCACCTGACGTGCGTAGGAGTCGTCGAACTCGAGCAGCGTCCGCGCCGGCGTCACACCTCCAGGCTACGGACCGCGCCGCCCTCGCCGGCGGTGTCGGGCCACCCGTCGTGCGCCGAGAGCCGCGTGGTCGGGCACGTCGAGCCGGACGCCCCCACCGGCTGCGGGGGCGATGCGCGGCACTAGCCTCGGACGGTGGCCGTCGTCATGCCTGCGGTGTTGCGATGAGCAGCCGCGTCGTCGTCACCGGAGGGGCGGGTTTCCTCGGCACGCTCCTGTCCCGGCGGCTCCTCGGTGAGCCGGTGGTGCTCGGCGGTGCCCCGGCTGCGCCTGTGGCCGAGCTGGTCCTGATCGACCTGGTCACCGCGCCGCCCGACGTCGCCGCCGACGGCCGCGTGCGATCCGTGACCGGTCAGCTGAGCTCCGCGCTGGACGAGCTCGGCGAGGTCGATGCGGTCTTCCACCTGGCGGGGGTGGTCAGCGGTGCGGCCGAGGCGGACTTCGACCTGGGCATGCACACCAACGTCGACGGGACGCGCGCCGTGCTCGAGTACGGCCGCCGACACGCGGTCCCGCCACTGGTGGTCTTCGCCAGCTCGCTGGCGGTGTTCGGCAGCGATCCCGCCATCGGCCCCGTGGGGGACGTGGACGACGACACCCTCCCGAGGCCGCAGTCGAGCTACGGGATCCAGAAGTTCATCGGCGAGCAGCTGGTCGCGGACTACGCGCGCAAGGGGTTCGTGCGCGGGCGGTCGGTGCGGCTCATGACGGTGTCGGTGCGGCCCGGCCGCCCGAACGCCGCCGCGTCGGGCTTCCTGTCCGGGATCATCCGCGAGCCCCTCGCCGGCGAGCAGGCCCGCTGCCCGGTCGACCCGGACACGCCCGTGGCACTGTCGTCGCCGCGGCGCACGCTCGACGGGATCATGCGCGCGGCTGCGGTCGACGACGCCACGTGGGGCAGCCGGACCGCAATGAACCTGCCCGCTCTCACCACCACGCCGCGTGAGATGGCCCGCGCGCTGGACCGGGTCGCGGGCGCAGGGACCAGTGACCGCATCGACTGGGTCGACGATCCGGTCGTCCGAGCCATCGTCGGCAGCTGGCCTGCCCGGTTCCGCACACCGCGGGCGCAGCGGCTCGGCCTCCGCGCGGACACCTCGTTCGACGACGTCGTGCGCGCCTATCGGGCCGACCACCCCGGGTGAGCGTCGGCTGAGATTCTGGGGCTGAGGGGACCATCGGCCCCCACGACACGGGTCGATTACCCGCGGACGTGCTCGCACCCGGCCCTGTCGCGCCGTCCGTGTCGTGATCGACCCTCGCAGGAGCGGCTGGACGCAGAGCCCGCGATGCATGCCCGGCGACAGGAGCAGGACGATGAGGACACCATCACCGGCGGCGGATCGCGCCGCGAGCGGTGCGGCCGCCCCGACCGGGCGCGGTGCCGGGCTCATGCTCGCGATGGCGACCCTCGGCTTCGCCGTGACGTTCTGGGCCTGGGCGCTGCTGTCCCCCCTCGGCTCGACCCTGAGGGAGCAGCTCGGCCTGTCGGCGTTCCAGCAGGCGCTCCTCGTCGCGGTACCGGTGCTGGTCGGCTCGCTGGGCCGGATCCCCGTCGGCGCGCTCACCGACCGGCTCGGGGCGCGGCGGATGTTCCCGGCCGTGGCACTGCTGACCGTTCTCCCCGTGCTCTACCTCGGGCACTTCGCCCACTCGCTCACCGCCTACCTGGTCGGCGGCTTCTTCCTCGGGCTCGGCGGGACGACGTTCGCCATCGGCATCCCCTTCGTCAACGCGTGGTTCCCACCCGCGCGTCGTGGGCTGGCGCTGGGCACATTCGGCGCGGGCATGGGCGGCACCGCCATCTCCGCCTTCACGACCGTCCAGCTCGCCAAGGCGTTCGGGGCGAGCTTCCCCTTCGACCTCGTCGCCGCCGTCCTGGTGGTCTACGCCGTCGCCGCCGCCGTTCTCCTGCGCGACCGCGCCGACCGGCAGATCGCCCAGGGCAGCGTCCTGCAGCGGCTCGGGGGTGCGCTGCGGACCGCCGCGACCTGGCAGCTGTCCTTCCTCTACGCGGTGGCGTTCGGCGGATTCGTGGCGTTCAGCGTCTACCTGCCCACCTACCTGACCGCCGCCTACCACCTCGCCAAGGGTGACGCCGCCCTGCGGACCGCGGGCTTCGTCGTGCTCGCCGTCGCGATGCGACCGGTCGGTGGCTGGCTGAGCGACCGCCTGCACCCGGTTCCCGTCCTCACCACCGCGTTCAGCGCGGTCGCGGCGTTCGCCTCGGTCGTCGCCTTCCAGCCGCCGCTGCTCCCGGTGGCGACGATCGCGTTCCTGGGTATGGCCGCGGCGCTCGGAGCCGGAACAGGTGCGGTGTTCGCCCTCGTCGCCGGCATGGTTGCCGCGGAGCGGGTCGGCGCGGTCACGGGCGTCGTCGGTGCGGCAGGAGGGCTCGGCGGCTTCTTCCCGCCGCTGGTGATGGGGCTCGTCTACGGGGCACTGGGCGGGTACACCGTCGGCTTCGCCCTGCTCGCGGTCACCGCGCTCGGGGCAGCACTCTTCACGGCGACCGTCGTCAGGCACCGCTCCGCGCCGCAGCAGACGTGAGGCGACCACGGTGCGCCATCGGGGTGGGGCCGTCGAGGAGGGCATGACGTGAACGCGATCGTCGGTGCGGTCGCCTGCGTGTGGCTCGGGATGGTCCTCGCGATCTCGTTCCTGGAGGCTCCGCTCAAGTTCCGGGCCCCCGGCGTCACGCTCGCACTGGGTCTGGGCATCGGCCGAGTGGTCTTCGCTGCCCTCAACCGGGTGGAGGTGGTGCTCGCGGCCGCGATCCTGCTCGCCGCGGCACTCGGGCCGCACCCACCCGAGGTGGTCGCGGCTGCGTCCATCGCCATTGCCGCGCTCGTGGCCCAGCTCGTGCTGGTGCGACCCGCGCTGGTGCGCCGCTCGAACCAGGTGCTCACGGGCGAGCAGGGCCCGCGGTCACGCGCCCACCACGCCTACATCGGCCTGGAGGTCGGCAAGGTCCTCGCGCTCGGGGCGTTGGGCTGGGCGGCGTTGGGATAGGTCGGCCGACCGCCGTTCACCGCGATGTGGTCCCACAATCCGGGCCGATGGACCGATACTCAGGGCGTGATACGGGAAAACTTCAGGGAGTACCTGGACCATCTGCTGCGTGACGGCTACAGCGTCCGGCACGACGAGCACCTCTCCGACCCCGACCTCATCGACCCGGGGGGCGACCCGGTCGAGACCTGGCGCGAGGACTACCCCTACGACGAGCGGCTCGACCGCGACGTCTACGAGGAGCAGAAGTACCAGCTGCAGATCGAGCTCCTGAAGTTCCAGTACTGGGCGCAGGACACGGACACCAAGCACCTGATCATCTTCGAGGGCCGCGACGCCGCCGGCAAAGGGGGAACGATCAAGCGGTTCATGGAGCACCTCAACCCGCGCGCCGCCCGCGTCGTCGCCCTCACGAAACCCACGGAGACCGAGCTCGGGCAGTGGTACTTCCACCGCTACGTCGCCCAGCTCCCGACGGCCGGGGAGATCGTGCTCTTCGACCGGTCCTGGTACAACCGTGCCGGTGTCGAGCGCGTGATGGGCTTCTGCTCGGACCACGACTACGAGATCTTCCTGCGCCAGGCTCCGCTGTTCGAGGAGATGCTGGTGGAGAGCGGCTTCTCGCTCACCAAGCTGTGGTTCTCGGTCACCCACTCCGAGCAGCGCACCCGGTTCGCGATCCGACAGATCGACCCGGTGCGCCGGTGGAAGCTCTCCCCCATGGACATCGAGTCCCTGGACCGGTGGGACGACTACACCGCCGCCAAGGAAGCCATGATCGAGAACACGGACACCGACAACGCGCAGTGGACCTCGATCAAGAGCAACGACAAGAAGCGCGCCCGCATCAACGCGATGCGGTTCTTCCTCAACCAGTTCGAGTACGAGGGCAAGGACCCGGACGTCGTCTACCCTCCGGACCCCCTGCTCGTCCAGCGCGGGCGAGACTCGATCAAGGACTGACCGACGTCCCGCACCCGGATCGGCCACATCGACGGACGACGCGCACCCGGCTCCGGGTGCGCGTCCCGTCCGTCTCAGCCTCGCTCGGAAATGCCTCCACGTCTACCGACGACGGATCTCGTACGACGATGATGGGCGGGGGGAATTCCGCGGGCCGCGCGGACGTCTCCCCGGGTGCCGGTCACGGCACCGACCCGTGGCAGCAGTGAGGAGCGGATCATGGATCCCCTGGTGACGACCACCCGGCTGACGCTCCGCGAATGGTCGGACGACGACGCGCCGGCCGCGCTCGCGATCTACGGTGCCGCTCAGGTCGCCCGCTGGCTGGCCCCGGCGGCGGAGCGCATACCCGACGTCGAGGCGATGCGGTCGACTCTCCAGAGCTGGCGGCGGCAACAGCCCGAGCTGCCTCCACCCCGGGGCCGCTGGGCGGTCCAGCGCAACTCCGACAGGGCGGTCGTCGGCGGCGTCGGCATCCGGCTCCTCCCCCCGCACGCCGAGGACCTCGAGCTGAGCTGGCAGGTCAACCCGGACGAATGGGGCAAGGGCTATGCCGTCGAGGCGGCCCGCGCGTTGATCTCCTGGGCGTTCACCCAGGAGATCGACGAACTGTTCGCTGTCGCCCGACCGACCAACGTCCGGGCGGTCGCCACCGTGAAGCGCCTCGGCATGCAATGGGTCGGCGAGACCACCAAGTACTACGGACTGAACTTGCAGGTCTACCGCATCCGTCCCAGCGACGTGTCCGGCTGACTCCGAGGCGCAAGGGGGCGAGACGACGAATGAACGATGCAGCTCACCGATCGCACGGCGCGGCGCAGGCCGACGACACCCGCATGATCATGCTGATCCGGCATGCGGAGAAACCGCTCCACCCCTCCGGCAGCCCGCACGGCGTCGATCCCGACGGCCGACACGACCCGCACAGCCTCACCGTCACCGGCTGGATCCGCGCGGGCGCACTCGTCGAGCTGTTCGCCCCCTCCCACGGCGGCGCGGCCGCGGAGCTGAGACGGCCCGACACCATCTACGCCTCCGCGCACGCAGGTGGTCACAGCAAGCGCTCGATGCAGACCGTCGGCCCGCTGGCCGCCCGTCTCGGCCTGGAGGTCGTCAAACGCTACGGCGCCGGTGATGAGGCCCACCTCACCAAGGAGATCAGCACCCGGCCCGGCGCGACCCTCATCGCCTGGCACCACGAAGCCCTCCACTGGTTCAGCCAGCACCTCGGCGAGGTGCACCCGAGCCCACCCGGCCACTGGCCGGCCGACCGGTTCGACCTCGTCTGGACCTTCACCCCGGACGGCCACCGCTGGCGCTTCGCCCAGGTCCCGCAGCTCCTGCTGCCCGGTGACCTGCCCTACCCCATCGCTGCTCACCCGACCCTGGCCCAGACCTGACCGCCGACGATCAGTTCTTGATGACGGTGTCCTGATCTCCGGGCAGCACCAGCTCGGGCACCTGGGCGAAGTCCCACCCGTCGGCGGTTCTGGTGAAGGTCCAGACGATGTCGTACCGGCTGTTCGGCCAGTCCGACGGAGGCTTCGGCGTCACCGACGGGAACGCCCTGGCGATGTCGGGGATCCCGCCGTGCTGCCAGGAGATCAGTACCGGTCCCGGTTGGGTGATCACCTGCTCGACGAGCTTCTTCTCCTCGCCCGCGCCGTAGTCGGTGTTCAGGGTGATCCCGAGCCGGGCCGCGAGCGGCATGACGGTCTCCCGGGGTCGCAGGCCCTCCCCGGCGTCGTTCGCGCCGGCAGCGTAGATCGCCTTCGGCGTGGCCAGACCCGGTCGGGGCGGACCCGGGACGGGGTCGAACAGATCGACGAGCCGGTTCGCCCGCTCCCAGCCGGTCTCGGTCAACGAGCTGTCGTCCTCGTTGCCCTGTGCGTCGACGCCCGGGTGGGATCCGTCCGGCTTCTCGGCGTGCCGGATGACCATGACCAGAGTGCCGGGGGCGACATCGGGCGGCTCGGCAGCCGGAGTCGGCCCGGGGCCGACGCCGCAACCGGCCGCTGCGGCCGACATGGCCAGCGCGAGGACCAGCACGACCCGCCGCAGCACCACGCGCCGTGCTCGTCGACCCGACAGGTCACGCACCTTGCCGGACCCCGTCGTCGCGTCGGCCGTCGAGGCTCGCGCCCGCCGCCGTCTCGCCGTCGACGGTCGGGGCCGACCCGGGCACCGGTGTGACGTCGGCGTCCGCATGGTGATGGTGGTGGTTCTTCGCCGGTGGCGGCTCGATGACGCCCTGTCCCGGCCGCAGCCGGACGTCGACGAGCATGTGGCCGTGGATCAGGTCGACGTCGGTGATCTCGTGGTAGGTCACCCGACCGCCGAGCTTCCGCTCGAGCTCCGCGATCAGCGCCGCCTCGTTCGTGTACACCCCGTCGAGGTGAACGTCCATGCGCTGGGAGCGCTCGCGCAGCAGCTTGCTGTCGACGGCGAACATGACCAGCAGCAGGACGACGTTCATCGCGATGACCAACGCGCGGTCCGGCACACCCAGACCGTTGACCAGACCGAGAACCAGCGCGATGAAGTAGTACGCCACCTCCTGCTGGGTCACGGCGCTCGACCGCAGCCGGATGATCGAAAGGATCGCGAACAGGCCGAAGCCCACCGCGATGTCCACCCGCACCTGGGTGAGCAGCGACATCGTCACGAAGATGCCGATGTTCAGTGCCACGTAGGACAAGAGCAGGTCCGCGCGCCAATGGCGACGGAAGTAGAGGACGTAGGTCATCAGGAAGATGACCACCAGGTCGAACACGAGGTACGTCGCGATGTCGCCGTATTTGTCTATCAGTTCAGTGACCTGCACTCTCGACTCCCGAGATGAGTTCCTCAACCACTGCCGAACCTGAGGTCCGAGCGGCTACTGCGCACCTTCTCCCTGGCGTGTTCGATGCCAGGCCTGTGGGGGCAACGTCCTGGGACGTGTTCACCTTCCCTCCCGAGCGGCGGACGGCGACCACACGCCGGTGGCCGCCGCCACCCGAGCGTAGGAGGCGAAACGTGCGGCGGACAGCTCGGCGGCCACCTCGGCGAAGGTGCGTTTCCGCCGAACCGGTCGGTCACGCCCGTAGTGGTGGAGGCTGCTGCGCCGGGGAGCCGGCCAGCACCACGACCCCGGCGACCGCCAGGACGAGCCCGGCGCTCATCGCCGCCCACCAGCCGGGTCGTACGGAGTCGCCCAGCAGGACGATCCCGGCCAACCCCGGGACGGTGACCTCCGTGACGATCAGGATCGCGGTCACCCGGGACAGGCTCGCGCGTTCGAGGGCCCGCGAGTAGGCGACCAGGCCGACCACCCCGAACACGATCACCAGGTAGAGGGACGGCCCCCCGAGCAGGCCGACGAGGAGGTCCTCGCCGGTGCTGAGGTGAACCGCGCGGACGGCCACCGCGCTGCCGCCGAAGCCCAGCCCGGCGACCAGGGGCAGCGGCCATGCGGCGGCGGCCCGCCACGCCGCGACGAGCGCCGCCACCAGCGCGATCGCCGCCGCACCGAGCGTGAGCTCGGCCGCCGAGGACGGGTCGACAGGTCGGTCCACACCGGCACTGGCAGCGACCAGCACCAGCCCCGCGACGCACGCAACGCAGGCGAGCCGGTCGACCCGGCGCAACGCCGATCCGTACACGATCCGCGCACCGATGGCGGTCAGCGCGATCGCTCCGCCGAGAACGGCCTGGACGACGAAGACCGGCAGATAGCGCAACGCGACGACGGTGGCCGCCCAGCCGAGGCCGTCGACGACGAGCCCACCGAGATAGCGCGGCCGTGTCACGAGCCATCGGTCCCGGGTCTCGTGTCGCGTCGCGTCGGACTCGAGCAACCCCGCGACGCTGTTCAGGACCGTCGCGGCGACGGCGAACAGCCAACCCATCACCATCGAGCAGGCCTCACCCGCCGGGCGGGTGCCACCGTCACCTTCACGACCGGGAGGCTACTGAGGTCACCGGCCCGATCGGCCGCTACCGGATCACCGGGACCGGCGGCGCGGCTGCCGACGTGAAATTCTCGGTAGCCATGCGTACCGCCAACCTGTTCAGGGTCGCGATGTTGGTGAAGGGCATCGACGGGGCTGCGGAGCTGATCGCCGCGATGGTCCTGCTGCTCGTGTCCACGGCCACGGTGCACCGGTTGGTCGCCGACGTACTCGCCCGCGATCTGCTCGGATCGGCCGGCGGGCTGCTGGCCCGGCACGTCGCCACGATCACCGACGGGTTCGCGACGGGCAACCGCACGTTCGCCGTCGTCTACCTCGCCCTGCACGGCGTCGTGAAGCTCGCGCTGGTCGTGGCGTTGCTGCGCAGATGGCTACCGGCCTACTCGGTGGCGATCGTCGTGCTCGGCGCATTCGTCGTCTTCGAGCTGTTCCGGGCCATCCGAACCGGATCGATCCTGCTACCGGTCCTCGCCGCACTCGACATCGCGATCATCGTCGTGATCGTGCGGGAGTACCGGCTCCTGCGGATGGACCGTCCCGAGGTGAAGGGAGCACGGTGACCGACGGGGATCAGGAGGCGAGGTCCGCCCGGACCTCGACCAGCCGGACGGGTCGTCGGGCGGTGAACCGGTCGAGCGGCGACGTCGCCGACTTCACGACCGTGATCGACTGGATGGCGCCCGATTGCGTATGCTCCGAACGCAACGCCGCCCGAGACACCCCGCAACGCGTGGACCACGATTTCTCCACCCGGACCCCTGGCGTGTGAAGGGGGTGGTGTCGCCCATGGGTCGGATCAGCACGTAGCGTGTCGATCCTGGTGCCGCGAGGACATGCACGGAGCGCCGCACCGGTGGGGGAGGCGTCGAGAGTTATGCAGCGGCCTGACTGGGCACCGGAGGACGTGGACATGGACGCGCCGAGTCCGGCGCGGGTGTATGACGCGCTGCTCGGTGGTTCGCACAACTTCGAGGTCGATCGTGCGGCCGCCGCCCACGGGACCAGGCTGCTGCCCGGTCTGCCGATCGGCGCCGTCGCAAACCGGCGGTTCCTGCGGCGGGCGGTCACCTACCTGACGGGGATCGGCGTGCGGCAGTTCGTCGACCTCGGTGCCGGAATTCCCACGGTGGGGAACACCCACGAGATCGCCCAGGAGCACGATCCCGGTAGCCGGGTGGTGTATGTCGACATCGACGCGGTCGCGGTCGCCCACGCCACGGCGATCCTCGCCGGCAACGACAACGCGGTAGCCATCCGTGGTGACGTGCGGATGCCGGAGGCGCTGCTGGCGGCGGTCGACCACACCGGTTTGATCGACCGTGGCCAACCCGTCGCCCTGCTGATGGTGGCGCTGCTGCACCTGCTACCCGACTCCGACGCACCGGCAGCGGCGACCGCGGTGCTGCGCGATGCCGTGGCCCCCGGCAGTCACCTCGTCATCTCCCATCTGACGAGCGAACGCCGTGCCGAGCAGACGGCGATGCTGAGTTCGGCCGTGGCCCGGCGCGACGGAATCTCGCTGGTGTTCCGGCCACGGCTGCAGATCGCCGCGTTCTTCGGTGATTTCGCACCGGTGGAGCCGGGCCTGGTGGAGATTTCGGACTGGCGTCCCGATGTGACCGAGCAGCGGGCCCGGTTGCCGGAGACCTCGCTCTACCTTGCCGGCGTCGCCCAGAAGGTGTAGCCGAGCGTGGCGGGGACGGCCGACGCTGGAGTGCCATCGACCGGTGGGACGCCCGAGCGTGTCGCGAGCCGGGAGAGTCGAGCCTGCGCCGTCGAACGGTTCGCCCAGCGGTGGGCCCGCGTCCTGGTGGGCTACGGCCGCGTCCATGACACCGTCGCGGGGATCACGGCCGAGCTGAGGCCGGTTGCCGCGAGATTGGCCGGGGTGGTCGGTGCTGGTCGGCCAGACGACACGCTGGCTCATGACGTGGGGGAGGTCCTGCTGCGTGGGGGGCGGGCCACGGCGGCCGTGATCGCGCCGACCATGCAGGTTCTGCTCGACGGGCTGACCGACGACTTCCGGGATGTCCCTGGCTGGCCGCGGGACGACGTGGTGCGCGGCCGTGGGGCGGCAGTCGCAGCTCGGGTGGCGGAGGCGTTGACCGAGGCGTCGCGCGCGCACACGTTGATGGCGCAGGAGCAGATGCAGCGGGCGGCGCTGGCCGCGGTGCGGGCGGCCGAGCAGGAACGGCATCGGTCCGAGGCGCGGTTCCGGGCGTTGTTCAACCAGGCCGCCGCTGGGATCGGGATCATCAGCATGGCCGGAGTGGTCGTCGACGGGAACGACACGTGGTCCCAGCAGATGGGCTACGCGATCGAGGAGATGCGCGGTCGAGCGATCCCCGATCTGGTGACATCCGGCTCGGAGCCGATCGCGATGACGAGGTTCAACGAGCTGATCGGCGGCGAACGGGACAGCTTCCGTCTGGAGTTCACCCACATCCGCCGCGACGGCCAGCCCTATGTCCTGGATCTGTCGGTGTCCCGGGTCCACACCGGCGACGAGCCCGACTTCCTGGTCGGCATCGCGATCGACGTCACCGAGCGCAAACGCCTCGAGAACCAGCTGTGGTACGAGTCGCGCCACGACCCGTTGACCGGTCTGCCCAACCGCACGATGTTCTTCGAGCAGTTGAGTGCGATGCTCGACGCGCCTGACCCGTCGTCGGTGGGGGTGTGCTACTTCGACCTGGACGGGTTCAAGAGCATCAATGACGGGCTCGGCCACGACGTGGGGGACCAGCTGCTGGCCGAGGTCGCCGACCGGCTCCGGGCCACCTTGACCGCCCGGGGGACGCTGCTGGCCCGCCTCGGCGGCGACGAGTTCGGCGTCATCACCCACGGCCCCCCCGGCGTCACCCCGCAGACGCTGGCCCGGCTCGTGCTGGCGGGACTGAGGACACCCTTCCTCATCGACGACCGTGAGCTCACGGTGTCGGCCAGCGTGGGTGTGGTTGATTCGACGACCGGCGGTACCGATGTCCAGGCGTTGATGCGCGCGGCCGACATCAGCCTGTACCAGGCCAAGGCGCGGGGACGGGGGCGGCTGGAGATGCACGACCCGCGGGCCGGCGCACACCACGTCGCCCGCCACACCCTCGCCACCGAGCTGGCCGCGGCCCTGGCCCGGGATGAATTCTTCGTGGAGTACCAGCCGCTCGTGTCGCTGGCCGACAACACGATCCGGCGGGTCGAGGCGCTGCTGCGATGGCGTCACCCGGTGCTCGGGCTGGTCCCGCCCGACCGCTTCATCGCCGTGGCCGAGGAGAACGGCTTCATCCACTCCCTCGGGCGGTGGGTGCTGAGGACCGCCTGCGAAGCGGCGAAGGACTGGCACGCCCGGTTCCCGACCGCCGGGGTCGGCGTCAATGTCAACATCGCGGTGGGCCAGCTGCACGACCCCGAGCTACCGGCCCACGTCACCGCGACCCTGGCCGACACCGGCCTTCCTCCCGAACTGCTGTATCTCGAGCTCACCGAGAGCGCGGTGCTCGGCGACACGTCCGGGCCGGTCGACGCCCTGTCCGTGCTGGCGGCCGCCGGGGTCAGGCTGGTCATCGACGACTTCGGCACCGGCTACTCCAACCTCGCCCACCTGACACAGCTACCGATCTCCGAGCTGAAAATCCCCTCGTCGTTCCTCGCCGCAGCGCAGGCCGACAGCCCGGCACCCCACACACCCGCCCACGACAAGATCCTGCCCGCCATCGTGTCGCTGGCGCACTCGATGGGCCTGCGGGTGACGGTGGAAGGCGTGGAGACCGCTGCGCAGGCCGAGCTGCTGCGCACCCTGTGCTGCGACACCGGGCAAGGATGGTACTTCGGAGCCCCGGTGCCGGCCGCCCAGATCGACACGCTGCTGGAAGCCAGATCGACAAGCTGCTGGGAGCAAACACCGAGCGCCGGTTGACCTCCGGCGCAAGGCGTCAGCCGGCGTCCCGCAGGTACCGCTCCAACGCGTCCCGGGCGATCTCCGACACCGACCGGCCCTCGGCCGCCGCCCGCTGCTCGGCCTCACGTCGAACCTGTTCGGGAACCCGGAACGACACGCGCGGCGAGTGCTGCCCGACCGCGCCCAGCGCCGGACGTCCCGGGCGCGCCAGCCGTAGCGCCTCCTCGGCGGCGCGTTCGGCGTACTCCTCCGTCACCCGCCGCCCCTGCCGGTCACAGACCTGCTCGGCATCGAGGTCGACGTCCGATCCGACTTCGTGCTTGCCCGTCATCGATTCCTCCTCAATGCCGTCGGCATGACATGGATGACCAACCACTCCTCGGGAAGATCGAGCGCAACGATCTCCAACTCGATCCCGCGGTCGTCGAGCCCGATCCACACCAGCCGAG
>JAEUJO010000297.1 GCA_016794615.1 Pseudonocardia sp.
CTCGGCCAGGTCGGCGTCGGCGAGGACCCTCGTCCGGCCCGAGAAGCACCGCGCGTACGCGACGAGCGCACCGGTCCACAGGGCCTCGACGAGGGCGGCGTCAGGATCGGGCCGGGCGAGCGCACCGACGAGGTGCTCGCACCAGCGCAGGGCGTACTGCAGGTCGTCGAACACGCCGGCCAGCGCGGCAAGCTCCGTCGCCTCGCTGCTGTTGAGGCGGCGCACCGTGTCCACCGGGCGGCCCGCCGCCGCGTCCACCGGGCGGCCCGCCGCCGCGTCCACCGGGCGGCCCGCCGCCGTGTCCCGGGCCGCGCCCGTGCTCTCCGCCACGTGCGCGGACGCTAGCCCTCGGTCGCCGCTGCGGATGACTCGTTCTGAGACAGGGGCCTGAGACCGGGGCCCGACACAGGAACCGCGCAGATGCGGCCGAGTGACCCGGTCTCAGGCCCCTGGTAGGGCCCTGCACTCCCGGCACAACCCGAAGATCTCCACGGTGTGGCTCAGGTCGGTGTAGCCGTGCTCGTCGGCGACCCGCTGCGCCCACGTCTCCACCGCGGGCCCGGCGATCTCCACCGCCTTCCCGCACCGCCGGCACACGAGATGGTGGTGGTGGTCGTCCGTGGCGCACCGCCGGTACACGGACTCCCCGCGGCCGGTGCGCAGGACGTCGACCTCGCCGGCGTCCGCCAGCGCCTGCAGCGTGCGGTAGACGGTGGTCAGGCCGATGCCCTCCCCGACGCGCCGCAGCTCCTCGTGGATCTCCTGCGCGGAGCGGAAGTCGGCGACGCGGTCCAGCAGGCCCGACACCGCCGCCCGCTGCCGGGTGGCCCGCATCGCCCGCGCCGTCGTCACGCGCTCTCCTCGCCGTCGGTCGTCCGCGGACCTGCGGTGCTCATGACTGCTCCTCCGCGTGCGCGACGGCGTCCACCACGATGTGCGCCAGGTGGTCGTCGACCAGCGAGTACACGACCTCCCGCCCGCGGCGCTCGCCGCGCACGACCCCCGCCGCCTTGAGCACCCGCAGGTGCTGGCTGACCAGGGGTTGGGGCACGGCCAGTGCGTCGACCAGGTCGTGCACGCAGCACGGTGCCCCGCGCAGCTCCAGCACGATCGCGATCCGGACGGGCGCGGCGAGGGCGCGCAGCAGGTCGCCGGCCGCGGCGTAGTCGCGCGTGGGCGTGACCGTCGGGCAGATCTGCCCGGAATGCGCGCAGCCCGGCTCGGCCAGCACGGCCGTCGAATGCCTGCTGGGCCGCTGCGTCACGGCCCCCATCGTAGACGGCCGGCGGGCGCCACCCGGAGTAGACGGAGTAGACACTGATAATCGTGTGCGCTTGGCTGTGCCGCGTGCTGCTCGTCTGCCACTTCGTCGTGCCCACGGGTGCGGACGGCTTCACCGCGCGGGTGCGGCGCGCACTCGAGCTGCTCACCGCCGCCCCCGGGTGCCTGGGCGGTGCGGCGGGGCGGGCGGTCGACGACCCGGAGCGGTGGGTCCTGACCGTGCGCTTCGCCTCCGTCGACGCCTACCGCCGCGCCCTGGGCCCGTTACCGGTGCGCGAGCACGTGGTGCCGCTGCTGTCGGAGGCGCTGGCGGACGAGCCGGCGACCTTCGAGACGCTGGTGACCGCGACGGCGGGACAGGCGGACGACCTGCCGAGCCTGCGCGCAGACCCGTAGTGTCCTTCGGCACTGGTGATCTTCGGTGGCGGCCTGCCACTGTGGGTGCAAGGCGGACGCGGGGAGGTGTGCCGTGACGGCGCAGGACAGTGCGCGCGACCGGGCGCTCGTCGTGCTGCCCGCCGACGAGTGCCACACGCTCCTGGCCACCCGCCAGCTCGGGCGCATCGGCCTCGCGGACGGCGCGTACCCGTTGATCCTGCCGGTCAACTACGTGCTCGACGGCGACTCCGTCGTCATCCGGACCGACTCCCCGAAGATCACCGCGGCCGCCGACCACACCCGGGTCGCCTTCGAGGTCGACGACGTCGACGAGCGCACCCGCAGCGGCTGGAGCGTGCTCGTGCAGGCGCTCGCCGAGGAGGTCACGGGCAGCGACCGCGAGGAGCTGGTCGAGCGCCAGCGCAGGGCGGGCGTGACCTCGTGGGCGCCGGGCGAGCACGGCCACTGGATCCGCCTCGTCCCGAAGGTCGTCACCGGCCGGCGGATCATCCCGGGGCAGCTGCCCCCACCGTTCGAGGCAGGCGGCTACCTGTAGCCCGGCGCCGCTGCGTCGCACACCTCTGGCGTCGTCGCGCGTCCCGGGTGACCGTCGCACCTGTTGTGACACGTGCGGCAGCACGGAAGGTGCGCGGCATGGAGCCGTCTCCCCGCCGGCGGGGTCAGGACGCGCGGGGCGCGCCGCGGTAGGTGCCGAAGTACCAGCGGTTGCCCTCGGGGTCGCGGATCGCGAAGTCGCGGGAGCCGTAGTCGGTGTCGTGCAGGTCCATGGTCACCTCGGCACCCCCGGCACGCACGCGTGCACACAGGGTGTCCGGCTCGTCGACGACGAGGTACGCGCTGCACGCACCCGGGGCGGTCGGTCCGTTGGCGCCGTCGTCGCGCGCCGAGCCGAGCATGATCCCGCCGCCCGGCGGCCAGGACAGCTCGGCGTGGTGGACGACGTCGCCCTCGCCGTAGACGGCCGTCTCCTCGAACCCGACGACGTCGACGAGGAAGCGGATCAGCGCGCGGGCGTCGGTCGCGCGCAGCGTGGGCCAGACGGTGGGCGGGGGTGTCTTGTCGCTCATGACGCCCAGTCTCGACCCGCCGCGGCGTCGGGGGCTTGAAGATTTCCGACCTCGGCGGCGAGCCAGGCGCCGGGGGCGAGGCCGGTGAAGTCGACGAAGTCGCGGACCAGGTGCGGCTGGTCGGCGTACCCGCACGTCGCCGCGACGGCTGCGCCGGGAACGCGGGGCAGCATCCGCCGCGCCCGGTCGAAGCGGATCACCCGCGCCGCGGCCTTCGGCGTCAGGCCGATCTCCGTGCGGAACCGGGCGGCCAGGTGCCGCTCGCTCCAGCCGACCGCACGCGCGACGTCGGCGACCCGCGCCGTGCCCCGCGAGGCGCGCAGGAGCTGCCAGGCCCGGCACACCTCGGCGGGCGGGCACCGGGCCGGGTCGACGAGCCGGCCGAGGCCGACGTCGAGCAGCCGGAACCGTTCGGGCCAGGTGGGGGCGTCGCGCAGCTGCTCGTGCAGGTCGTCGGCGAGCCCGCCGAGCAGGTCGGCGGCGTCCAGGTCGAGGTCGGCCAGCTCGCCGGCCGGGACGTCGAGCAGCGCGCGGGCGCCGAGCGGGCTGAGCTGCAGCTGGACGCCGGACTGCGCGCCGTCGTGCGCGATCACCGCGGGGGTGGTGTGCAGGCCGCCGACGAGCGCGCGGTAGCTGGCGGGCGCCTGGGCCGCGTCGGGTTGCTTCGCGACGTGCAGCGGCTCGTCGAGCGTGACGATCAGCGTCAGGTACGGGGACGGCAGCCCGAGGTGGCGGGCCGGCGGGACGTGCCGCTGCCGGTAGCCGTGGTGCTCGGCGACGACGGCACGCAGCGGCCCGGCGGGCCGGGCGGACACCGCTTCCCAGATCGGTGCGGGCACGTCGCCAGGATGGCAGACGGAGCGGAGCCGCACATCGGAGCGAGGCCACCCGTGCCGGGTTCGCGGTGCGGGAAGGGAGGGTAGGCGTACCCGCGGTTGCGATCCGGCCGCTCGGTACTCTCGATCCTTCAGGCAGTCCTACCGTCGTGGAGCGTCGTCCGTGGCCAGCAACATCTCGTCCGCAAAGATCGACACCATTGTTGCGCTGTGCAAGCGCCGGGGGTTCGTCTTCGCCTCCGGCGAGATCTACGGCGGCACCCGTTCGGCGTGGGACTACGGGCCGCTGGGCGTCGAGCTCAAGGAGAACATCAAGCGCCAGTGGTGGAAGGCGATGGTCACCGGCCGGGAGGACATCGTCGGTCTCGACAGCTCGGTGATCCTTCCGCGTCCGGTGTGGGTCGCGTCCGGGCACGTCAACGCGTTCCACGACCCGCTGGTGGAGTGCACGCACTGCCACAAGCGGTTCCGGGCGGACCAGCTCGCCGAGGAGTACGTCGAGCGCACCGGCAAGAGCGCGAGCGAGGACGACCTGTCGGACATCCCCTGCCCGAACTGCGGCACCCGCGGCCAGTACACCGCGCCGCGCGAGTTCAACATGATGCTCAAGACCTACCTCGGCCCGGTGGAGTCCGAGGAGGGCCTGCACTACCTGCGCCCGGAGACGGCCCAGGGCATCTTCGTGAACTTCCTGAACGTGCAGACGACCTCGCGGCGCAAGCCCCCGTTCGGCATCGGCCAGATCGGCAAGAGCTTCCGCAACGAGATCACACCGGGCAACTTCATCTTCCGCACGCGCGAGTTCGAGCAGATGGAGATGGAGTACTTCGTCGAGCCGGGTACGGACGAGGAACTGCACCAGTACTGGATCGACGAGCGCACCCGCTGGTACGTCGACCTGGGGATCGCGCCGGACAACCTGCGGCAGTACGAGCACCCGAAGGAGAAGCTGTCGCACTACTCGAAGCGCACCGTCGACATCGAGTACCGCTTCGGCTTCACCGGCCAGGAGTGGGGCGAGCTCGAGGGCGTCGCGAACCGCACCGATTTCGACCTGACGACGCACTCGAACCACTCCGGCGCGGATCTGTCCTTCTACGACCAGGCCTCGGGCACCCGCTACCGGCCGTACGTGATCGAGCCGGCGGCGGGCGTCGGGCGGTCGATGATGGCGTTCCTCGTGGAGGCGTACGTCGAGGACGAGGCGCCGAACGCGAAGGGTGGCGTGGACAAGCGCGTCGTCCTGCGGCTCGACCGCCGCCTGGCGCCGGTCAAGGCCGCGGTGCTGCCGCTGTCCCGCAACGCGGAGCTCTCCCCCAAGGCTCGCGACCTCGCCGCCGCGCTGCGGCGCCACTGGAACGTCGACTTCGACGACGCGGGTGCGATCGGCCGTCGCTACCGTCGGCAGGACGAGATCGGCACCCCGTTCTGCGTGACGGTCGACTTCGACACGCTGACCGACCAGGCCGTGACCGTCCGCGAGCGCGACTCCATGGCGCAGGAACGGGTGGCGCTGGACCAGGTCGAGGGCTACCTGGCGGCACGGCTGCCCGGCTGCTGATCCGCCGGGTTCTGCTCGTCGGCGGCAGCGGGCTCGACGGGCTCGACGAGCTCGACGAGCCCGAGGTGCTGCCCGGCCCGCCACGCGAGGGCGAACCGGGCAGCACCGAGTCGGGTGCGCAGCTGCTCGAGGCGCTCGGCCGTCCCCTCTGTCCGTGGCCAGGTCCGGCCGACCCGGCGCTGGCGGGCCGCGGAGGCCGACAGGGTGCGCACCGCGTCGTCCGGACGGCCGACCACGTCGAGATGCCCGCCGCGCTGCTCCAGCACGTCGCCCACGTCGTGGATGCCCAGCGCCGCCTGGCGACGCAGGATCTCCTCGGTCCAGGTGAGCCCGGCGTCGGGGTCGCCGACGAAGCCCGCCCCGATGCCCAGGGTCGCGGCGGCGAACATGGCGGCGAAGTCGTCGCCGATCCCTGCCTCCTCGGCGAGAACGGCCCTGGCCAGGGCCATCGCCTCCGGCGCATCGCCGACGATCAGGTCGGTGGCCGAAAGGAGCGCGCGTGCGGTCAGGACGACGTGGACGTCGCCGGTCCGCTCGCCGAAGTCGGCCGCGGTCCGGGCGATCCGGGCCGCCAGGGACCAGTCGTCGCCCGTCCAGACAGCAGCCGCCATCCCGGTGAGCAGGTCGCCGACCTCACCCCACCGCTCCTCGGGTGCGTCGAGCAGTACCGGAAGCGCCGCGAGCAGCGTCGGCCGCGCCTCGGTCATGTCCTGGTCGACGGCCTGGATCACGCCGAGCGCCACGTCCGCCACTGCCGCCGCGAGCGGGTCGGTCCAGGTGGCCTGTGCGGCGAGCCGGACCAGCCTGCGCCCGGTGATGACGTGCGTCCGGTCGATCCAGTACCGCGTCAGCCTGACGACGGTGAAGGGCAGTTCGCCGGGCGGCCGGAGCGCTCCCGGATCGAGGGCCTCCTCGAGTGACAGGTCGACCGCGGTCCGGTTGTCGTCGAGCCAGCCGTACCACGCGAGCTGCCCTGGACCCCCGTAGCGGGGTGCTGCCGCTGCCCGGTCGATCACCCACCCGGTGCGCGCGCTGACGGCTGCCGCCTCCTCCCCTGACTCGCGCAGCACGCCCCGCGCGTGTGCCCGGATGGAGTCGAGCTGGCCGAACCAGGTCGGACCGCCGGGCCGCGCCGCCCGTGCGGAGGTGAGGAGCGACCGGTGGGCCAGGCCGCCGACGAGGTCCAGCGCCGATCCGGGACGCAGGGGCGGGATCGAGCAGACGGCCTCGGCGGCGTCGAGCGTGAACGGCCGCGGCAGCACGGCGAGCCGGCGATGCGCGATCCGCTCGTCGGGGGTGGCGAGGCGGTAGCTCCAGTCGACCTCCTCGTGCAGGTTCCGCTGCCGGGACGGCCCGCGGCCGAGGCGGGACAGCGTGCCCGGTTCGCGGCCGAGGCCGTCGGCGATCTCGGCCAGCGTGAAGATCCCCACCCTGGCCGCGGCGAGTTCGATGCCCAGCGGCAGACCGTCCACGGCCGCGCAGATGCGGGCGATCACCGGGCCGTCCGGCCCGTCGACCTCGGCCGGCTCCCCCCGGGCCCTGATCCGTTCGAGGAACAGCGCGACCGCCGGGCTCGCCGCGAGCGCATCGGGGGTACCGGCGACGGGCAGTGCGAGCGGAGCCAACTTCTCGACCACCTCGCCGTCGACTCCCAGGGGCTGGCGGCTCGTGGCGAGCACCGCGGCCGCAGGCGCGGCCTCGACAAGTGCGTCGACGGTGGTCGCGACACCCTCGACGACCTGCTCGCAGTTGTCCAGCAGCAGGAGCACCGCCCGTTCGGCGGCGAAGTCGCACAGCGCGTCGGCGGCTGCCCGGTGCGGGCCGGGGTCGAGGCCGAGAGCGGTGGCCACGCGGCCGGCGACCCGTTCGACCGAACCCGGGTCGGCGTTGGTGACCGTCGACAGGTCCACGAACCACACACCGTCGGCGAACAGGTCGCGCGCGTCGTCGGCGGCCGCGACCGCGAGGCGGGTCTTGCCGCATCCGCCGGCGCCGACGATCGTGACGACCCGGCTCGTCGCGAGCTGGGCCGCGACCCGGCGGCGCTCGTCGTCACGGCCCACGAGCGGGGTTCCGCGCCGGGGCAGGTGTACCTCGACCGCCCGTGGCTCGTCGGCCGTGACCACCGGAGCCGTCGCCGCCACGGGCGCTCGGAGCAGCGTCGGGTCGTGGGCGAGGATCCGCTCGTGCAGCCGCCGCAACTCCGGCCCCGGCTCGACACCGAGCTCGTCGGCGAGCACCCGGCGCAGCTCGTGGAAGGCCGCGAGGGCCGCGCGCTGCTGACCGGACAGGTACAGCGCGTGCAGCCTCCGCTCCCACAGCGACTCGCGGTAGGGATGCTCGACGATCAGCGGGACCAGGTCCGCGACGACCCGGTCCGGGCGGCCGGTGGCGAGCAGGACGTCGAGGCGGTGCTGCTGGAGCGTCACACGCACCTCGGCGAGCCGGGTGCGGACCGGCCCCAGCCATCCGGCGTCGGGGACGCCGTCGTAGGGCGTGCCGCGCCAGCGACCCAGCGCGTCGTCAGCGATCCGCAGGGCGTCGACGCCGTCCGTGGTGGCCCCCGCGGCGGCGGCCGTCGCGGTGAGGACGTGGGAGTCGATCGTGTCCGGTGCGACGGCCAGCCGGTACCCCTGTTCGTCGCGCCGCACCAGCGCGGCGTCGCGGCCCGCCCGGCCTGGCTCCAGCACCTGTCGCAGTCGCCAGATGAGCGAGTCCAGCGCACCGCCTGCACCGGCGGGCGGATGGACGCCCCACACGGCGTCGACCAGCGCGGCCGCCGGCAGGGGCGCTCCCACGTTGACGAGCAGCGCGGCGGCGACGGACTCCAGGCGCCTGCCGCCGAGGGCCCGCGCCTCCCCGTCGATCTCGACGGCAAGCGGCCCGAGGTCGAGGAACCGCACGAACGCGACCGTAGCCGCCCTTCCGCCCTCGTCACAGTGTCGTGTGAGAGCGGTGTGAGACCGGCCCGGCAGCGTGTCCGCCATGACCACAGGAGACCTGCACGAGATCGCCCCCAACCTCGTCGTGATCGAGGGCCACCACCCGCACGCGATGTGGGAGGACCCCGACCTGCCGACGATCGCGGTGTACCGCGGCGAGCGGACGCTCTACCTGCTCGACACCGGCGTCGGCCAGGACCAGCGCGCGGCTCTGCTGCGCGTCGCGGAGAGGCTGGGCGGCGCCGCGGAGGTGCTGCTGCTCAACAGCCACGGCCACCTGGACCACCTCGGCAACAACGACGTCCTGGCCGAGCTCCCGGCCGCCCGGCGGCGGCACCTCTTCCCGCGCGCCGCGCGCTCCGCCCTGGACGTCGAGGCCTTCTTCAGCCGGATGTACCACCGCGGGGTGCCCTACTTCGACTACCTGACCGGGCTGTCGATCGACCCGGCCACCATCGCCTCGATCCTGCGTGCGGTCGGTGCCGACCCCGGGCTGACCGACGCCGACGTCGCCGACCTCGGCAAGCGGATCACCGAGCTGGGGATCACCCCGGCACTCGGTCAGTTCGTGCCGTCGCTGCTGGTCGACACGCTGTTGCGGACCTACCCCGCGGTGCACCCGAGCGTGGCGACGATGGAGGACTACGAGGATCTCGCCCCGGCCGGCACCGTCCGGATCGGTGCCGTCGACTGGTCCGGCTGGAGCCTGGGCGGCGGCGAGGTGAACGTGCTGCTCTCGGAAGGCCACTCGGCGGGCGGGGTCGTCTTCCACATCCCGGAGCACCGGTTCCTGATGATGGCCGACGAGACCACGTCGATCCCGATCTGGGCCGACAGCGACCCGCGCAACGCGGTGGCCACGGCGCGGCGGGCGCTGGCGATGATGGACGCAGGCGACCTCGAGGTGCTCGCCGCTGGCCACCGCCCGCTGCTTCCGGTGCGCGGCGACGAGGCGCGCGGCGTGCTGCGCGGGATCGTCGGGGGAGCGGCTCAGTTCACGGCGGAGGTCGACGCCGCGCTGCGCCGCCGACCCGAGGGCGTCACCATCGACGACTTGGCCGCCGACCTCGCCGCCACGACGGAGCCGGGCTCGATCGTCGCGTTGCTGCTGCGCCTGCAGTTCCCGGTGTTCTCGACGTTCTTCAAGCTGACCCTGCTCAACCACTGCCTGCTGTACGGGCTGCCGCAGGGGCGCGACGCCGCGGGTCAGCCCATGTTCCGGGCGGTGTGAGAGATGGGCGCCACCGCGAACCGCTGGCTGGTCCTGGTGGCCATGACCGGGTCGCTGTCGATGATCATGCTGGACCAGACCGTGGTCACGGTGGCGCTCCCGGTGATGAGCGACGACCTCGGGTTGAGTCCCACCGGGCAGCAGTGGGTGGTCAACGGCTACGTGCTCGCCCTGACCGCGCTCGTCGCCTTCGGCGGCAAGCTGGGCGACCGGGTCGGCGGGGTCCGCACCTTCCGGCTCGGCGTCGCCGGGTTCTTCATCGCCTCCGCCCTGTGCGGGCTCGCCCCGGCCGGAGCGTTCGGCGAGGCCTGGATCATCGCCGCCCGCGTCCTGCAGGGTGCGGCCGCGGCGCTGATGGTGCCGACCTCCGGGGCCATCGTCATCTCGGCGTTCCCGGCGCGGGAGCGCGGCCGCGCGATGGCCGCCTACGTGGGGATCAGCCAGATCTTCCTCGCCATCGGACCATTGATCGGCGGTCTGCTCACCGAGTCGGTGTCGTGGCGGGCGGTGTTCTGGCTCAACGTCCCGGTCGGGGTCGCCGCGCTCGTGCTGGTGGCGATCGCGAAGCCGGCCCGGACCACGCGCCCGGGACGGATCCGTGCCGGTGCGTTGGCGCTGCTCGTCGGCGGGCTGGGCGCCTCGGTGCTGGCCGTGCAGGAGGCCGCCACGTGGGGCTGGGACGCACCGCTCACCCTGGTCCTGCTCGGTGGCGGGGTGGCGGCGACCGCGACGTTCGTCGTCACGCAGTTGCGCGTGCCCGACCCCCTCGTCGACGTCGGCCTGCTGCGCCGCGGCCCCTTCCTCGGTGACGTCGTGGTCAACGGGCTCGTCCAGTTCGGGCTGCTGGCCGCGGTGCTGCACAGCTCGCTCTACCTGCAGGACCTGTTGAACTACTCGCCGGTGCAGACCGGGCTGGCGGTCCTGGCGATGGTTCTGCCGATCACGGTGGCGGCCCAGCTCGGCGGCCGGTGGTTCGACAGGGCCGGGGTGCGGCCGCCCGCCCTGGCCGGCCTCGCGATCTCGACGGTGGGGATGCTCGCCTGGACGCTGGCGCTGCCGTACCTGTCGTACCCGTTGCAGGTGCCGGGGATGGTCCTGACCGGGTTCGGGCTGGGCCTGACGATCTCGCCGACGAACACCGACGCGCTGAGCCGGGTCCGTGCGGCGGAACGCTCACAGGCCTCCGGGGTGCTGCAGACCGTGCGGCAGCTCGGCGGCACGGTGGGCGTCGCGGTGGTCGGGGCCGTGGTGCTCGGGATCGAGCACCGGGGTACTCGTGGCCCGGACCCGCAGGTTGCCGCCGATGCGATCGCTGCCGGTTTCGCGGTGAGCACCGCGGCGTTCGCCGTCGCGCTGCTGGTGGCGACGCGGCTGCTGGCACGGGACCGGGTCGCCGCCGATCCGGTCACTGCGGCCGAGGCACTGGCGTGAGGGCGCCCGGCCGGCGCGGGGGCCTGTGCGGCGGTGCTTGCGACCGGCCCCGTGGCGCGCGGCTACGCTGCTGTCCGTGACATCCCAGCCGGCTCCAGATGCCGTGTCCGGGGCGCCCGGCCCGGCGTTGTCGACCGCGGCCGAGCAGCGCCCGCTGGGCTCCGCGTTGCGCCGATGGGTCGAGGCAGGAGCGGCCACGGTCGGGGTCGTGCGGGTGCTCGATCGGCACGGGCTCGGCACGGTCGAGCCCGGGCAGCTGCTCGCCGCCGCTCCCGACGGCGACATCGCAGGCGAGCTTCTCCGAGGCGCCCTGGACCGCGTCGCCGTGCCGCTCGCGATCGCCGAGGCGACCGGCGCCCCGCCGCTCACGCGCGACCCGCCCGTCGGCGACGACGATGCCCTCGACGCGGGGCTGGCCTGCGGCGGCGGGGCCACCCTGCTCGCCCACCCGCTGCCCGCACCGCTGGCCGCCGCCCTCGGCGCCGCCCTGGAACGGGGGCAGCCGGCCGCGCTCGCCACGACCGTCGACGGGGGCGCCGCGATCGTCCTCACCGGCGCCGAGCTCGCGGACGTGCACGGCTCGCTCGGCGCCGAGCGTCTCGACACCACGCTGGGCGACACCGCGCGGAACCGGCTGCGCCGCGGCGCCACCGTCACCGAACGGGTTGCCGCCGACGACGCGGACCTGCTGCTGGACCTGTGGGTTCCCGTACCTTCCGTGCTGGTCGTCGGCGCTGGCGCGATCGGCGACGCGCTCCCCGCGCAGGCCGCGCTCCTGGGCTGGACCGCACGGCGCGTGACCGCTCTCGACGAGGCGCTCACCGCCGTCGCCGGCTTCTCGGACGCGGACGTGCTCGTGCTGCTCGACCACGACCCCGCCTTCGACGCCGTGCTCGTCGAGGGGCTGCGCCACCGTCGCGGCTTCCTCGGGGCGCTCGGCTCCCGCCACACCCAGGCGGCCCGCCGGGAACGGCTCCTCACCGCGGGCCTGACGGGCGACGACCTCGCCGCCCTGCATGGGCCCGTCGGCCTCGATCTCGGCGCCCGTAGCCCCGCCGAGGCCGCAGTCTCGATCGTCGCGCAGGTCATCGCGCACCGCGCCGGCCGGTCCGGTACCGCCCTGGCCGCCTCCGAGGGCCGGATCGGCGGATGAGCGCCACCGGCTACAGCTCCGGCCACCACCGGGCCGGGCGTCCCGGCTCGGCCGGGCAGGCCACCGCTGTGCTGCCTCGCGAGCCCCGGATGCGCCGCACCACGTGGCCTGTCCGGGTCGTCGTCGGCGCCGTCCTCGTCGCGACATTCCTTGTGGGCGGCACCGCCTTCCGGGTCTGGTACGTCGCGCGCGCCGATGACCGTCGCGCGGTCGACGCCGTCGTCGTGCTCGGCGCCGCCCAGTACGACGGCGAGCCGAGCTCGATCTTCGCCGCCCGCCTGCGCCACGCCGAGGCGCTCTACGACGACGGTCTGGCACCGCGGATCGTGACGGTGGGCGGCAGCCGGGCCGGTGACGCCTACACCGAGGCCGAGGCCGGGCGCCGCTACCTCGTGGACCGCGGCGTGCCGGCGAGTGCCGTGGTCGCCGTCGGCGAGGGCAGCGACACCCTCGGCAGTCTCCGCGCCGTCGACGCCCGCGCCCGCCAGGACGGCTGGGACACCGCGCTGGTCGTCAGCGACCCCTGGCACTCCCTGCGCGCGCGCACGATGGCCCGCGACAGCGGCCTGCAGGCGTGGACCTCGCCCACCCGCAGCGGTCCCGTCGTCCAGACGCGCGAGACCCAGGCCCGCTACATCATCCGCGAGACCGCCGCCCTGCTCTACTACACGATCACCAAGGCCCCGGTGGACACCGAGACCACGGGCCTCGGTTGACCACCGGCCACACCACGTCCCACTACGGCGAGCACGGCACTGCCCGGCGGGAAGCCGAGCCGCCGAAGGCCGCAGGCAACGGCAGGCGCAGCCCGTTCGCCCGGGATCGCGCCCGAGTGCTGCACTCCGCCGCGCTGCGCCGGCTCGCGGGCAAGACGCAGGTCGTCGGGCCGGGGGAGGGCGCCGAGGTCAGCGGTGTCCCGCGGACGCGGCTGACCCACTCGCTCGAGGTCGCCCAGATCGGGCGCGCGATCGCCGAGGAGCTGGGTGCGGACCCCGACGTCGTCGACACCGCCGGCCTCGCCCACGACATCGGCCACCCGCCGTTCGGGCACAACGGCGAGCGGGCGCTCGACGAGTTCGGCGCTGCCTGCGGCGGGTTCGAGGGCAACGCGCAGACCCTGCGGATCCTCATGCGGCTCGAACCGAAGGTCGACGGCACGGGCCTCAACCTCACCCGTGCGACGCTGGACGCCGCGTGCAAGTATCCCTGGCTGCGCCGGCCGGGTCTGCGCAAGTTCGGGGCGTACGCCGACGACGCCGCGCTGCTCGGCTGGGTCCGTGACGGCGCACCGCCGGACCGCCGCTGCCTGGAGGCACAGATCATGGACTGGGCCGACGACGTCGCCTACTCCGTGCACGACGTCGAGGACGGGATCCTCGCCGGGCGCATCGATCTCGGGACGCTGGCGGCCCCGGGTGAGCGCGCTGCCCTCGTCGGGCTTGCGGCTCGCCACTTCGGTGGCGAGCCGGCCGCGCTCGAGGCCGCGGCGGACGCGCTGCTCACCCTGCCGGTGGTGGACGCCGTCCGCGGGTTCGACGCCCCGACCGCGCCCACCGCAGCGCACATCGCCCTCAAGCGGCTGACCAGCGAGCTCGTCGGCCGGTTCGCCGTCGCCGCGACGGACGCGACCCGCGCCCGGTACGGTCCCGGCCCGCTGCGTCGCTACACGGCCGACCTCGACGTCCCGCCGGCGGCACGGGCCGAGGTCGCGCTGCTCAAGGCGGTCGCGCTGCGCTACGTGATGAGCGATCCGCAGCGCCTGGCGATGCAGGCCCGTCAGCGCGAGCTGCTCGCCGAGCTGGGTGTGGCGCTGCTTGCGAGCGCACCCGCCGCACTCGACCCGGTGCTCGCGCCGCTCTGGAACGGCGCCCCCGACGACGCCGCACGCCTGCGCGTCGTCGTCGACCAGGTTGCGCTGCTGACCGACCAGCAAGCCGTCGCCCGCCATGCGGCGCTCGCCCGTGCGGTGCACTGAGCCCTACCGGGCGGGCGCCGGTGTGTTGCGCTCGACCCAGGTCATGTCCGGGTAGCGGTCGCCCTCCGGGAGCAGGGCGTCGAGCCGCGCCCTGTCGTCCGCCGACAGCGTCACCCCGAGCGCACCGACGTTCTCCTCCAGATACCGGACCCGCTTGGTGCCGGGGATCGGGACGACGTCCTGTCCCTGGGCCAGCAGCCAGGCCAGCGCCACCTGGCCGGGCGTCGCGTCATGCACCGTGGCGATCTCCCGGACCACCGCCACCAGCTCGAGGTTGCGGGCGAGCGCGTCGTCGGCGAACCGGGGGAGCGTACGGCGGAAGTCGTCGGCGTCGAGCCGGCCCGGGTCGGTCAGCGCTCCGGTGAGCAGGCCCCGGCCCAGCGGGCTGTACGGCACGACGCCGATGCCCAGCTCCCGGCACGTGGGCACGACCTCGGCCTCGACGTCGCGGCTGAACACCGACCACTCCGACTGCACGGCAGCGATCGGATGCACCGCCGCGGCCCGCCGCACGGTCGTCGCCGAGGCCTCGGAGAGGCCGAGGTGCCGCACGTGGCCGGCCGCGACCAGCTCGGCCATCGCCCCCACGGTGTCCTCGATCGGCACGCTCGGGTCCGGACGGTGCAGGTAGTACAGGTCGATCACGTCGACCCCGAGCCGGCGCAGCGACGCCTGGCAGGCCGATCGGACGTACTCGGGGCTGCCGTCGACGCCGACCGGGTAGCCGTCGCCGCCGGACAGGATGCCGAACTTGGTCGCCAGCACCACCTCGTCGCGCCGGTCGGCGAGCACCTCGGCGAGCAGCTCCTCGTTGTGGCCGGCGCCGTAGATGTCGGCGGTGTCGAGGAAGGTGACGCCGAGGTCGAGCGCGCGGTGCAGCGTGCCGAGCGCCTCGGTGCGGTCGGTGGCTCCGTAGGCGTAACTCATGCCCATGCAGCCGAGGCCGAGGGCGCTGACGCGCAGGGGGCCGACGGAACGGACGGGAAGGGACATGATCGTCTCCTGACAGGTGGGCAGACCGGGAACCCGCTCGCCGCAACGGCGTCGGGCAGGGGACGGGCACGGATCAGGGCGCGCAGTGGCCGCCGTAGGCGGTGATCTTGAACTCGACGGTCTCCAGCGCGAACTGCAGCTCCATCAGCTGGATGCGGATCGCGTCGCGGTGCCGCTGGAGCATCGCGAGCCGCTCGGGCACGGTGGACTCGCCGTC
>JAEUJO010000023.1 GCA_016794615.1 Pseudonocardia sp.
CACCGGCTCCACCGGCGCACCAGCCACAGGCACCCGCGTGGTCACCGGCGGGTCGGGCTCACGTGCCGGAGCGGGCGGTGCGGTGGCCAGTTTGGGCAGAGCGGCCGTCCGCGCGTCGGCTGGATGTGCCACTGCGGTGAACTCCTTGAACCGGTTCGCGGCTATTGGGCAAGTGGGGCGGCGCCGGACAGCGCCGCCCCGGCCGCTCGTCTCGCTCTCAGACAAGCTGCGAGGTGTCTGCCAGCTCGTCCGAGCAGACGACGTCGGCGCCGTAGAGGTCGGCCACCCAGTTGGTCTGGTAGACGGTGTCGAGATAGCGCTCGCCGAGGTCGGGGGCGATGGCCACGGCGGTCACGCCGTCGTCGTGCACGTCCAGCCAACTCATGGCACCGCTGACCACCGTGCCGGTGGAACCGCCGAACATGAACCCACGACGGGCCAGCCGATGGCAGGTGCGGATGGTGTCGGCCTCCGCGACGTAGATCACCTCGTCGATGAAGGACGGATCGAGCAGCGGTGGGCGCACGTTCATGCCCAGGCCCGGGATCATCCGTCGGGCTGCGGGGGCCCCGAAGCTGACCGAACCCACAGGGTCGACCGCGACGATCCGCACCGACGGCCGCCGCTGCTTGAACCAGCGGGCGCAGCCCATCAGCGTCCCGGTCGTACCGGCGCCGACGAACAGTACGTCCAGGTCCGGGAACTGCCGGGCGATCGCCGGCGCCGTGGTGCGGTAGTGCGCCTTCCAGGCGTTGGCATTGGTGTACTGGTTCAGCCAGACGTACCGGTCGTCGTCGGCGCACAGCTCCTTGATGAAGTCCATTCGCGCGCCGAGCAGGCCGCCCACCGGATCCGGCTCGGTGATGATGTGCACCTGGGCGCCCAGTGCCTCCATCAACAGCCGGGTCGCGAGGTTGCACCGCGAGTCGGTGACGCAGAGGAATCGGTATCCGCGACTCGCGGCAATCATGCTCAACGCCACGCCCAGGTTCCCCGAGGAGGACTCCACCAGGAATGCTCCTGGCCGCAGCAGCCCGTCCCGCTCCGCGGCATCCAGCATCTCGGTCGCGGCCTTCAGCTTGACCGAGCCGGCGAAGTTGAAGCCTTCGCATTTCAGGAGAAGAGAACAATCGAGAACCGACCGAAGGTCGATGTACAGTCCGTCCTCGTTGAATTCATCCGGGCTGGAGATTACCGGCATTACTAGGCCCCCCATAGTGCACGTTGGACTTCGACTGCCAGCCCCTACTGGGCGAGACCGTGGACGCGGATGGCCAGGCCCGGTCTCCGACCGGGCGTGCCGACCGGGCGCCACGGGAGCGTCGAAGTACGTCGACAGCGAGATCTCGGAAAGGTCCGACTGCATCCCGGGCGGAGCGCGACCGACTGCCGCTGCTCGCACCAACCCCGGGGATGGAGCTCCTATGGCCCGCCGACATCCGTGACGAGCAGATTCGGACCGAGATCGTCGAGCTGGATCACGCGGTGTCCCCTTCGCATTCGCGTGGCGCCGCGCACTGCATCCGCGCGACGATGACGCTCGTTGCTCAGGTGGTCCGGCCATGCCGTCCCCACGCACCCCCGAGGCACGTGTCCCCCGACCCTGTCGTCCGATGAGCCCTTCCCCGGCTCTCGAACGTTCGCAACGGGGCCGTCACCTTTCGGCAACAACCCGCCCAGTCATCGCATGATAGCGGGTGTCCGTTTCCTGCATCCGTGTACGTCACTCAAACGTAGTAACGGCGATCGATTGTTCCACGAACAAGGCCGCCGGATTGAGCGCGGTGCCGGTCAGGCACTCAGGAAAAGGTTGCTCGACCAATCCGGCCGATTATATGTGCGGTACGTTTTGAGCGCCCAGCGGTCGATCGGGCCAGCGGCGGGTGGTGAGGCGCTCGTAGGCCTCGACGTAGCGGGCGCGGGTGGCCGAGACGATCTCCGGAGGGATCTCCGGGCCCGGCGGGGTGCGGTCCCAGTCGAGCGTCGCCGACCAGTCCCGTACGAACTGCTTGTCGAACGAGGGCTGCGGGCGGCCGGGCGCCCAGCGATCAGCAGGCCAGAACCGGGAGGAGTCCGGTGTCAACACCTCGTCGGCCAGCACGATCTCCCCCGTCGCCGGGTCGCGGCCGAACTCCAGCTTGGTGTCGGCGACGAGGATCCCGCGCGCCGCCGCCGTCTCGGCACCCCGCGCGTAGACCGCCAGGGTCAGGTCCCGCAGCCGGGCCGCGGTCCGCACCCCCACCAGGCCCTCGACCTCGGCGAATGTCATGGCCTCGTCGTGCCGGCCGAGCGGAGCCTTCGTCGACGGCGTGAAGATCGGCTCGGGCAGCTGCGCACCGTCGACGAGTCCGGGCGGCAGCGGCACGCCGGACACGGCACCGGTCTTCTCGTAGTCCGACAGGCCGCCCCCGGTGAGGTAGCCGCGCGCGACGCACTCCACCGGCAGCATGTCCAGGCGCCGGCAGCGCATCGCCCGGCCGGCGAACTCCGACGGGACGTCGTCGCCTGAGATCACATGGTTCGCCACGAGGTCGCCGAGCCGGTCGAACCACCACAGCGAGAGCTGGGTGAGCACCGCGCCCTTGTCCGGGATGGCGGTCGGCAGCACCACGTCGTAGATCGAGATGCGGTCGGACGCGACGAGCACGAGGTCGTCCCCGGCCGCGTACACGTCGCGCACCTTGCCCGAGTGCAGGAGCTTCACCGAACCCCTCTCCGCCTCACCGGACCCGCGGCTCGTCGCGGTCTTCCACTCAGCCGGTCGACAGGGTTTCACAAGATCGCCCCCGGAGCGTAGGCGGCGGCCTCGGGGTGTGCGGCGGTGATCTCACCGACCCGGAGGACGACCGCCGCCACCTGCGCCGACGCTGCGCCGGTGAACGCCAGCGGGTCGGCGAGCAGGCCGTCGAGGGCACCCGCCGCCAGCCCCAGCCGCTCGTCGCCCTGCAGCCGGGCGAGCAGGTCGTTGTCCGCCTGGCCCTTCTCCCGCATCGCGAGCGCGACCCCGACGGCGTGCTGCTTGATCACCTCGTGCGCGGTCTCCCGGCCGACACCGGCCCGGACCGCGGCCATGAGCACGGCCGTCGTCGCGAGGAACGGCAGGTACCGGTCGAGCTCACGGGCGATCACCGCCGGGTAGGCGCCGAACTCGTCCAGCACCGTCAGCGCCGTCTCGAACAGGCCGTCGAGCGCGAAGAACGCGTCGGGCAGCGCGACGCGGCGGACCACCGAGTCGGACACGTCGCCCTCGTTCCACTGCGCCCCGGCCAGCTCCCCCGCCATCCCCGCATAGCCACGCAGCAACACGAGCAGGCCGTTGATCCGCTCCGCGGAGCGCGAGTTCATCTTGTGCGGCATCGCCGACGACCCGACCTGGCCGGGCTTGAACCCCTCGGTCGCCAGCTCCGCACCGGCCATCAGGCGGATCGTCATGGCGAGCGACGACGGCGCGGCAGCGAGCTGGACCAGCGCGGTCAGCACGTCGAAGTCCAGCGACCGCGGGTAGACCTGGCCGACACTGGTGAACATGCCGCCGAAGCCGAGGTGCGCGGCGACCCGTTCCTCCAGCTCGGCGAGCTTGTCGGGATCGCCACCCAGCAGGTCCAGCATGTCCTGCGCGGTCCCGACCGGGCCTTTGATCCCCCGTAGCGGGTAGCGGTGGCGCAGGTCCTCCAGCCGGGCGTACGCCACGAGCAGCTCGTCCGCCGCCGTCGCGAACCGCTTGCCCAGCGTGGTGGCCTGCGCGGCGACGTTGTGGCTGCGCCCCGTCAACACCAGCTCGGCGTGCTCGGCCGCGCGGCGGGCGAGCCGGGCGAGCAGCGCCACCGTCCGGTCCCGGACATGCTCCAGGGAGAGCCGGACCTGCAGCTGCTCGACGTTCTCGGTGAGGTCGCGGCTGGTCATCCCCTTGTGCACGTGCTCGTGCCCGGCGAGTGCGCAGAACTCCTCGATCCGCGCCTTCACGTCGTGGCGGGTGAGCCGCTCACGCGCCGCGATCGAGGCGAGGTCGACCTGCTCGACGACCCGCTCGTAGTCCGCGATCGCCTGCTCGGGGACATCGACGCCCAGGTCACGCTGTGCCCGCAGCACCGCGATCCACAGCCGCCGCTCCAGCACGATCTTGTTCTCCGGCGACCACAGCGCGACGAGCTCGGGGCCGGCGTACCGCGCGGCGAGGACGTTGGGGATCACGTGGAAGAAGCCTAGACGGTGGGGCGGTCCGGGCTGGGCCTCGCCACATGTGATCGTGGGTTGCCGGGCAGGAGGTGCCCTGGCCGGTAGGGCCACAGATGTCGCAGGCCCCGGTGCATCGGGATGGAGGAGTGTCGGGCCGGGCGTGCACGCACGCGAACACCTGCGGCCCCCGCACTATGCGTCGAGCTCGGCGAGCAGCGCGGCGCGGGCGGCGGCGCGGGGGTCCGGGTCCGCCTCGACGAGGCTGTTCACGACGGTGCCGTCGACGACGGCGACGAGCCGGTGGAGCGCTTCGGCGCCGAACCGGTGGCCGGCCCGACCGAGGATCGCGAGGAGCAGCGCGTCGAACTCCGTGCGGGTCGCCCGCATCAACGGCGCCAGGTAGGGGCGCCTGCCGCTGGCGACCAGCCGCTCGTAGCGCAGGAGCACGGCGGCGAGGCCCGCGCTGCGCGAGTCCGGCCCGAGCAGCTGGTCGAGCACCAGCTCGACGAGAGCGGACGGCGGGGCGTCACGCGGCAGCGCCTCCAGGTCGGCCCGCACCTCGTCGAGCTCGTCGCGGCAGGTGCGTTCGGCAGCGGCGGTGACGAGGTCGTCGAGGGAGGCGAAGTAGTACGTGGTGGACGCCAGCGGCAGCCCCGCCTTCTCGGCGACGGCCCGGTGCCGCACGGCCTCGAACCCGCCTGTGCGCAGCAGGTCGGCCGCGGCCCCGACCAGCAGCGCACGCCTGCGCTCGCCCTTCTCCGTGGCCACCCCACCAGTGTCCCGCTCCGGTCCGCACGGGCTCGTGCACACCCGGACAGCCCGTGCACACCCCGACGGCTCGTGCACACCCCGACAGCTCGTGCACACCCCGCACGCTGTGCACGAGGACGCGGCGGTGTGCACGAGCCCGCTACAGGCGGGGAGCGAGGTAGGCCACCGCCGGTTCGAGGCGGTCCGCCAACGGCGCCGCGGTACCCGCGCGGTCGGCGCGGGAGGCCACGACGACGGTGCCGCCGGATGCCGTGGGTGCGGTTCGGGCGCCGTCCCGCGGCTCCGTCACCGAGCCCGGCGGCAGGTAGGTGACCGTCAGGACGCCGCCGCCCACCTCCAGCGCGACCCCCCGCTCGCCGCCGGGCCGGCACTCCCGGGTCGTCGGGGCCTCGGGGGCGCCGGTGACCTCGGGCAGCGCCTGCTCGACGAGCGCCCGCAGCGCCGGGTCCTGCCGGTCCGCGCACTCGCCGGTGCCGGGGCCGAGCGGGGTGCCGATCGGTGGCACGGCCGCCGCAGCGGCCGGACCGGGGGCCGGTACGGGCTCGGCGCCACCGGGGTTCGATGCGGCCGAGGGGGCGAGCGGCGAGCCGACGGCCGCCCCGCCCGCCGCGTCGGGCGCCGTGGCCTCCGGGGCAGCGGCGCGCGCCGCGCCCGCCGACCCCGCGCCCGCCGACCCCGCGCCCGCCGACCCCGCGTCCGCCGCCTGCCCGGACGCCGCCGTGACCGTCGTGTCGGACGGGCCGCCCAGCCCGGCCACCACCCCCACACCGACCACCGCCAGCACCGCCAATGCGGCCCCGGCCACCGCCGAGCGCCGCCGCCGGGTGATCCGGCGTGACGTGGCCACCACCTGCGTGGCGTCGAACCCCGGCGGTGGTGCGCCGGAGGCCGCCTCGCGGAACAGCGCCGCGATGCGCACCTCGTCCGCCTCTCCGTGCTCCTGCATCCGTCCCCCGATCAGCCTGCCGGTCGCAGATCGTCCAGCGCGTCGCCCAGCGCGGCACGCAGCGCGGCCAGCCCGTGCACCGTCTGGCTCTTCACCGTGCCTGCCGAGCACCCGAGCACCTCCGCCGTCGCCGCGACGTCCAGCCCCTCGAGGAACCGCAGCACCAGTACGGCGCGCTGCCGCGGTGGCACGGCACGCAGGCCGTCGACCAGGACGTGCCGGGTGGCGACGGCATCCGCGGGGCCGTCGGCGGGGCCCTCGACCCGCCCCTCCGGCGAGGTGTCCGTCGCGTGCTCCCACCGCCACGGCCGCCGCGACTCGTCGACCACCGTCCGCACCAGCGTCCGGCGCATCCAGGCGTCGAGCGCCGCCCGGTCACGGATCCTGTGCCAGTGCCGGTGCAGGGCCACGAAGGCCGCCTGCGCATGGTCGTCGGCGCGGTGCCAGTCGCCGCACAGGAGGTACGCCGTGCGCCGGACGGCGTCACGGCGCGCACGGAAGTACGCGTCGAACTCCTGCTCGGCGTCGGTCACCACACCAGGACGGACGGACCCGCCCGAACGGTTGCGCGGGCCCTGCAATAACACCCGACCAGAGTAGTTCCGTGACCGATCCGTGACCCGGGGGCCCGCGCGGGGGCTCGGCATGGTTGGATTGCCCCGATGCGCCCCGCTCGTGCCCGCCGGTCGTCTTCGGACGGTCCGGTCGACCTGCGCTCGGACACCGTCACGCGGCCGACCAAGCGGATGCGCGAGGCCATGGCGGCGGCCGAGGTCGACGACGACGTCCTCGGCCACGACCCGACGATGCGCGAACTCGAGACCAGGGTCGCCGGGCTGCTCGGCACGGACGACGCGCTGTGGACGCCGACCGGGTCGATGGGCAACCTCATTGCACTGATGAGCCACCTGCGCCGCGGCGACTGCTTCCTCGCCCCCGCAGGCGCGCACGTCCTCGAGGCGGAGCTGGGCACCGCCGCATGGCTGGCCGGTGGGATGCCGCGGCCGCTGCCGCACGACGCCGGGCCGGGCAAGGTCTCCCCCGGAGCCGTCCGGCGGGCGGCGGGCGGCGCGGGCCCCTACTACACGATGCGCACCACCCTGCTGTGCCTGGAGAACACCCACAACGCGGCGGGTGGCACCGTCACCGCCCCCGACGAACACGCCGGTGTCGCCGCCGCCGCGCGTGCGGCCGGCCTGCGGGTCCACCTCGACGGAGCGCGGCTCTGGCACGCCGCCGTCGCCCTCGGCGTCCCCCCGGCAACGCTGACGGTCGGCGCGGACACCGTCCAGGTCTGCTTCAGCAAGGGGCTCGGCGCCCCGGTCGGCTCCGCCGTGGCCGGGTCCACCGAGTTCGTGCAGGAGGCACGGCGGCTGCGCAAGATGCTCGGCGGCGGGGTCCGGCAGGGAGGTGTGCTCGCCGCGGCGGCGCTGGTCGGGCTGGACCGGATGGAGCGGCTGGCCGACGATCACGCGAAGGCGCGGCTGCTGGCCGCCGGCCTGCGCGAGCGGGGCTGGTCCGCCGGGATCCCGGAGACCAACATCGTGCTGATCCCGGTCGCCGACCTGGACGGAACGCTGCGCCGGTTCGCCGACGCGGGCGTGCTCGCCAGCAGCATGGACGGCAAGGTCCGGCTGATGCCGCACGCCGACGTCAGCGAGGCCGACATCGCGGCGGCGCTGGACCGGATCGGGCCGGTGGACCCGACGCCGACGGTCGAGCGGATGGGCCTGGCCGGTCCCGGTCTGGGCTCGTCGACCCGGCGCTCCGGTCACACTCCGGTACGTCGAACCCGACGCTGAGCGTCGCCGGCTCCGGTCGTCCCGACCGCGATCCGCACCGTCAACGCAGCCAGCGCCCGAGCCGGTCCAGCGCGCCGCGGACGTCGTCGGCGGCGCCCGCGAACGAGAACCGCACCCAGCGATGGCCGTCGACGGGGTCGAAGTCGACGCCCGGCGCGAGCGCGACCCCGGTCTCGGCGAGCAGCCGGTAGGTCCAGGCCATCGTGTCGTCGGTGAGGTGGGCGACGTCGGCATAGACGTAGAAGGCGCCGTCGGCCGGGGCGAGCCGGTCGATGCCCAGCCGGCCCAGGCCGTCGAGCAGCAGCGCGCGGTTGGCCGCGTACCGGGCCACGTGCCCGTCCGCCTCCGCGTACCCCTCGGGGGCGAAGGCGGCGACGGCGGCGTGCTGGGCCAGCGCGGGCGGGCAGATCGTGAAGTTGCCGGTCAGCCGGTCGACGGCGCGGCGCAGCCGCTCGGGGACGAGCAGCCAACCCAGGCGCCAGCCGGTCATCGAGAAGTACTTGGAGAAGGAGTTGACGACCACCGCCTCCCGGGACGTCGTCCAGGAACAGGACGTCGCGGGGGCGCCCGGGTAGGAGATCCCGTGGTAGATCTCGTCGCTGATCAGCTGGATTCCGGCCCGCTCGCAGTGGGCAGCCAGCGCGGCCAGCTCGTCCGGCGGCAGCACCGTGCCCGTCGGGTTGGCCGGGCTGGCGACGATCAACCCGTCGATCCCGTCGAGGTCGTCCAGCATCGCGACGGTGGGCTGGTGGCGGGTCTCCGGGCCGCACGGCAGCTCGACCACCTCGCAGCCCAGCGCGGTGAGGATGTTGCGGTAGCAGGGGTAGCCGGGGCGGGCCATGGCGACCCGGTCGCCGACGTCGAAGGCCGCGAGGAAGGCGAGCAGGAAACCGCCGGACGAGCCGGTGGTCAGCACCACGTCGTCGCCGGTGACCGGCAGGCCGTAGACGTGGCCGTAGTGCGCCGCGACGCCTGCCCGCAGCTCGGGCAGGCCGAGCGCGACGGTGTAGCCGAGCACGTCGCGATCCAGCGCGGCGGCGGCCGCGCGCCGGACGGGCCGGGGCGCGGGGGTGGCCGGCTGGCCGGCGGAGAGGTTGATCAGATCGCCGTGGGTGCGCTGCCGCTCGCCCGCGGCGGCCCAGACGTCCATGACGTGGAAGGGCGGGATCGCCGCGCGGGCGGCCTCGTGCAGGAACGCGGTGCGGCTCACACCCCGACCTTACGACGCGCGCTCCCGGTGATCGCCGTCACCGGCGCGAGGCTGTCGCACCGCTCGTGGCGATCACCCGCCCGCCGGGGTGACCACCGTCCCCTCGACGGCGCGCAGGGCGATGTCGGTGCGGTGGTGCGAGCCGACGAGCTGGACTCCCGCCAGCCGCCGGTACGCGTCGTCGCGGGCCGCGGCAAGATCGGGCCCGGTACCCACGACCGACAGCACCCGCCCGCCCGCGGAGACCACCGCGCCGTCGGCGCGCCTGCGGGTGCCCGCGTGCAGCACGCCCTCACCCTCCGACCCCGTCACGACGTCACCCAGCCGCGGGGTGCCCGGGTAGTTGTCGGCGGCGACGACCACGGTGACCGCGGCGCCGTCGCTCCACTCCAGCGGCGGCTGCTGCGCGAGGGTCCCCGTTGCGACCGCATGCAGGAGCCCGGCCAGCGGCGTCCGCAGCAGCGGGAGGACGACCTGGGTCTCGGGGTCACCGAACCGGCAGTTGAACTCGACGACCTGCGTCCCCGTCGACGTCAGCGCCAGACCCGCGTAGAGCAGACCGGAGAACGGCGTGCCGCGGGCGACCAGTTCCGCGGCGACGGGTGCGACGATGCGCGTGACGATCTCGTCGACCAGACCCGACGACGCCCACGGCAGCGGCGCGTAGGCGCCCATGCCGCCCGTGTTGGGGCCGGTGTCGTCGTCGCCGACGCGCTTGAAGTCCTGCGCGGGCAGCAGCGGCACCACCGTCGAGCCGTCCACCAGGCAGAACAGCGACACCTCCGGACCGTCGAGGTACGACTCGAGCAGGACCGGGTGCCCGTCGTCCAGCAGCCGCATCGCATGCGCGCGCGCGGCGTCGAGGTCGTCGGTGACGACCACGCCCTTGCCCGCGGCCAGGCCGTCGTCCTTGACGACGTAGGGGGCGGTGAAGCGGGCGAGCTCGGCGTCGAGGTGGGCCGGGTTGTCGACGGTCACCGCGGATGCGGTGCGGACGCCGGCAGCGGCCATGACGTCCTTGGCGAACGCCTTGGAGCCCTCGATCCGGGCCGCCTCGGCGCTCGGCCCGAAACAGGTGACCCCGGCGGCCCGGACGGCGTCGGCGACCCCGGCGACCAGCGGCACCTCGGGCCCGATCACCACCAGATCGGCCTCCCAGGCCTTCGCCCCGGCCGCGACGGCCTGTGGGTCGAGCACGTTCAGCCCGTGCTGCTCGGCGACCGCGGCGGTGCCCGCGTTGCCGGGGACGCAGGCCAGCGCGGTGACGGCGGGGTCCTGCGCCAGGGCGAGGACGATGGCGTGCTCACGAGCACCGGAGCCGACGACCAGGACGCGCACAGTCGCCCAGCCTAGGGAGTACCTGACGGATCTGGACCGGCGGGGCGGGTGTCCATGGTCCCCGCTACGGGTGATCAGGGCTGTGATCGCGGGCTGCAGGTGTGCCCGGTCGTCGTCACGACCACCGACTCCCCGAGACGGCTGTCATCGGAACGACACCCGACCGCTACGGTCCCGTTCGTGCCGGTCGGCCACTCTCGGCACATGGGGGACGGCCCGCCGATCGTCATCGGCCACCGGGGTGCCTGCGGCTACCGGCCCGAGCACACGCTGGCCTCCTACGAGTTCGCCGCCCGGCTGGGCGCGGACTTCCTCGAACCGGACCTCGTCGCCACGGCGGACGGCGTCCTCGTCGCGCGGCACGAGCCGGAGCTGGGCACGACCACGGACATCGCGACGCGTCCCGAGTTCGCCGACCGGCGCACCACTCGCGTCGTCGACGGCACGACGCGCACCGGATGGTTCGTCGACGACCTCACCGCCGCCGAGCTGCGCACCCTCCGCGCGGTCGAGCGGCTACCGGCCCTGCGACCGGGAAACACGCGCTACGACCGGTGCTTCGCGGTGCCGACGTTCGCCGAGATCCTCGACCTGCGCGACCGGCTGTCCCGGGAATCGGGCCGGTCGATCGGTGTCTACCCCGAGACGAAGACCCCCGGATACTTCGCGGACCGCGGGATCCCGCTCGAACCCGCGCTGGTCGACGCGCTGCGCGGCGCCGGCCTCGACAGCCCGGACGCACCGGTGTTCGTCCAGTCCTTCGATGCCACCAGCCTGCAGGTGCTGCGCACGGAGCTGCCGGTGCCGCTGGTGCAGCTCGTCGACGACGACGCGCCGCACCTCGTCGCTCCCGAGCACCTCGCCGTGATCACCGGATACGCCGACGCCGTGGGCGTCCACAAGAACCTGGTGATCCCCCGCCTCGCAGGCGGGGCCCTGGGCGCTCCCGGCCCGCTCGTCGACGACGTGCACGCCGCGGGGCTCACCGTGCACGCCTTCACGTTCCGCGACGAGAACATCTTCCTGCCCGCGGACCTGCGCCGCGGCCCGGGCGACGCCGATCGGGGCGACGGCCTCGCCGAGTGCGTCGCCTTCCTGCGGGCGGGTGTGGACGGGCTGTTCGCCGACCACCCGGACACCGCCGTCGCCGCCCGCGACCTGGTGACGGGCGGGACCGTCCGGACGGCTCAGACGACGCGCAGGTCCTCGTAGCACCAGCGCCAGGACTCGCCCGGCTCGAACGAGCGCATCACCGGATGCCCGGTGTCGCGGGCGTGGGCGGCGGCGTGGCGGTGCGGGCTGGAGTCGCAGCACGCGACGTGCCCGCACGCCAGGCACAGCCTCAGGTGGGCCCAGACGGTGCTCCCGATCGCGGCGCAGTCGGTGCAGGCGTCCGTACCGTCCGGTTCCGGTGCCGTCCAGGAGCGGTCGTCGTACTCAGTGGTGTGTGCGCAGCTCATCGTCGTCAATCATGGTCCTCGTGACACCGCTCTGCAGAACCACGCAGAGCAGGATCGCGGCGGACGGAGGTTCCTCGACGTGAGCACCGAGCTGACTCTCATCGCACTTGTGCTCGGCTCTCTTGCGGTCACGGCCCTGTGCCGCCGCTACGGGCTCCCGGCCCCGCTCGTGCTCGTCGTCGCCGGCCTGCTCACCTCGCTGGCGCCCGGCGTCGTCGAGGTGACCTTCGACCCGAACGTCGTGATGCTGCTGGTGCTGACCCCGCTGCTGTACTCCGCGGGCCTCGGGTCCTCCTACGCCGGCATCCGCGCGAACCTGCGGCCGATCGTGCTGCTCGCGGTCGGGCTCGTCGCGTTCACCACCGTCGTCGTCGGCTTGGTCGCCTGGTGGGTGGTGCCGGGCCTGACGCTCCCGGCGGGATTGGTGCTCGGCGCGATCGTGGCGCCGCCCGACGCCGTCTCGGCGCTGACCGTGGGCAGGCGGCTCGGGCTGCCGCGGCGCATGATGACGATCCTCAACGGGGAGAGCCTGGGCAACGACGCGACGGCCCTGACGCTGTTCCGGGTGTTCCTCGCGGTCGCCGCCGGGACGGGCGCGACGGTGCTGGGCGGCGTCGGGATGTTCGTGCTCGCCGCCGTCGGGGGCGTGGCCGTGGGGTTGGCCGTGGGCTGGGTCGTGCACCGCATCCGCCGCAAGCTCGACGACCCGCAGGTGGAGAGCGCGCTCGGGCTCGTGGTCCCGTTCGGCGTCTACCTGCTCGCGGAGGGGCTGCACAGCTCCGGGGTGCTGGCGGTGGTCGTGGCCGGCATCTACCTCGGCTACCGTTCACCGGAGACCGGCTATGCCACGCGCCTGCAGGACCGGGCCGTCTGGCAGGCGAGCGACACGATCCTCGAGTCGGTCGTCTTCGCGCTGATCGGGTTGCAGGCCACCGCCATCGTGAACGCCGCGGGCGCCGGGGTCGAGCTGATCGGCTACGGGCTGCTGGTCACGGCCGCGGCGGTCCTGGCGCGGCCGGCGTGGGTGTTCCCCGTGACCTACCTGCCGCGGGCGCTGTTCCGCGGCAAGCGCAAGAACGACCCGTACCCGCCCTGGCAGGTGCCCGCGGTGATCTCCTGGACGGGGATGCGAGGCGTGGTCACGCTGGCCGCCGCGTTCGTCATCCCGCCGGCCTTCCCCGAGCGCGAGACGCTGGTCTTCCTCGCGTTCTTCGTCACCGTGGCCACGCTCCTGCTGCACGGGCTGACCCTGCCCATGGTGATCCGCCTGCTCGGGGTGCGGGAGACGGTGTCGATCACGGACCTGCTCACGGAGGCCCAGGCCCAGCAGTCCGCGGCCCAGGCGGGCATCGCGCGGCTGAACGAGCTGACGGCCGACGAGTCCGAGGACAGCCCGGCGGGCCACGCCGCGATGAAGCTGCGCCACATGACACAGATGCGGGCCAACAGCGCGTGGGAGCAGCTGGGCCGGCCGGAGGCCGAGACCGGGGAGGCGCCGAGCACGGTCTACCGGCGCCTGCGCCGGGAGATGCTGCGCACGACACGGTCGGAGTTCGTCGCGCAGCGCGACGCGGGTGAGATCGACGACGACGTGCTGCGCCGGGTGATGCGCGAGCTCGACCTCGAGGAGGCCACCCTGGACCGCGATGCCGCCGAGTGACCCGCCCGCCGGATCCCGGGCCGGCTTGCGCGGCCCGCGCACTGGCGGTCAGTGCGGGAGGAAGTCGAGCAGCAGTGCGGCCGTCGCGGCCGGTCGCTCGGCGTGCGGGAAGTGCCCTGTCGCGGGGAGCAGCTCGCACCGCAGGTCTGGGCCACCCCAGCGCCGGGACGCCTCGGCGGTGCCCGCCATGAGGTACGGGTCGTCGGTGCCGTGCACCTGCAGCACCGGCACCGTCGGCGGGCGGGCGACGGCCGCGGCGAACCGGCGGCCCTCGGCCCGCACCTGGGACCGGACGGCCCAGCGGTAGTACTCGAGCGCGGAGTGCGCCACGCCGGCCACCTGCATCGCCCGCCGGTTGCCTTCGACGCTGACCGTGAAGTCGTCGGTGTCCACCCAGGCCGCCCCGGCCCGCTGCCGCATGAGGCGCTCGACGTGTGCGCTCTCGTCACTCCGCAGCCACCGCTCGGGCCGACGCGGCACCTGGGCGGCGAGCACGCGGCCGCGCCTGCCCAACAGGGCGCGGCCCTGCCCGGCGGGGTCGCGCACCACCGCGCGCCGGACGGCGAGGGGATGCGGTGCGCCGAGCACCGCGAGCGCGGTGACGAGGCGGGGGTGCAGCGCGGTGACCGTCCACCCGATCATGCCGCCCCAGCCGTGGCCGACGACCCGGGCCGACGGTTCGCCGAGTGCGCGGATCAGGCCCGCCACGTCACCGGCGAGCGTCCACAGGTCGTAGCCGCGCGGGGGCTTGTCCGAATCGCCGTAGCCGCGCAGGTCCACGGCGACGGCGTGGAAGCCCGCGGCCGCGAGGGCGGGCAGCTGGCGGCGCCAGGTCCACCAGAACTCGGGGAAGCCGTGCAGCAGAACGACGAGCGGTGCACCCGGGTCGCCGCAGTCCGCGAGGTGCAGCCGGATGCCGTTCGCGGAGACCTCACGGTGCTGCCAGGGGCCGGGGAGCCGGACCGACGAGGCGTCGGGGGACGGCCGGCCGCCTCGGTGCAGCACCGCTTCGGGGTCCGGTCAGCGCGCCGACGCGCTGCTCGGGGCATCCAGCTCGGGGGGCCCGTCGGAACGGCCCAGGTGCTGCAACATGTCGGCCGACTCGCGGAGGCTCTCGATCGTCCGCTCCGGTTTGCGGATCTTGCGGACCTTCCGGTAGCCGAGGAACCCGACCAGCGCGGCAACCAGGACCATCAGGACGAAGACGATGGCGAACGCCACCCACCGAAGGAACCAGAGCGAGAGCAGCTCGGCAAGGGCGAAGAAGAAGTAGAAGAGGCTGAACAGGCCGATCGCGCCGGCGACGGTGAAGAACACGCTGCCCGTGACGCCCTTGCGGACCTCGGCGGTGACCTCGGCCTTGGCGAGCTCGACCTCGGCTCGTACGAGGTTGCTCAGCTGCGTGGTGACATCGGTGACCAGCGCACCGATCGACTTGCCGTCCGCGGGCCGCGCCGTCTCGGGCGCGAGCGGGATCGACGGGAGCACGGGCGGGACGTCCGCCCCGCTGGGGCTGGTCGGGCTGGCCACCGCGGTCCTCCTGCACGAAACCTGGCGTAGATCTTCACGTGGATCGGGCCGCCATCGTGCCACGTCCGCCCCGTCGCCGCCCCACCCGGACCGCGCGCGTCCCGGATCAATCCGTCGGGCGCCCGCGCAGGCGCTTGACCGCTCCGCGCCGGGCCTTGGCATCGAGGCGGCGCCGCTTCGAGCCCGCGGTGGGGCGGGTGGGACGCCGGGGCGGCGGATCGGGGGCCAGCGCCGCCCGCAGCGTCTCCGCGAGGCGCTCGCGGGCGGCCGCCCGGTTGCGAAGCTGGTTGCGGTGCTCCGACGCGACGAGGGTGAGCACGCCGTCGACGAGCCGGGCCGCCAGCCGCCGCGCCGCCCGCTCACGCAGGTGCGGAGGCAACGAGGGCGAGCGGGCGAGGTCGAACGACAGCTCGACGCGTGAGTCGGCCGTGTTCACTCCCTGCCCGCCCGGCCCGGACGAACGGGAGAACCGCCAGTGCAGCTCGCGAGCGGGCAGCACCAGCGGTCCCCGGATCGGGAGGTCCCCCTCGGCCATCGGGCCGAGGTTACCCGCTCAGTCCTCCGACTTGCCCTGGCCGAGCCCGGCGGAGATCTGGCTCATCACCGCCGAGTCAGCCAGTGTCGTGACGTCACCGACCTCGCGGTTCTCCGCGATGTCACGCAGCAGCCGACGCATGATCTTGCCGGAGCGGGTCTTCGGCAGCTCCTGGACGATCATGATCTGCCGCGGCTTGGCGATCGGGCCGATCTCCTTGGCGACGTGGTCGCGAAGATCGTTGATTATCGCCTCGTTCGTCGACTCGTCGGACGTGACGTCGCCCCGGAGAATGACGAACGCGACGATTGCCTGACCGGTGGTCGCATCCGCGGCACCGACGACCGCCGCCTCCGCCACCGTCGGGTGGCTGACCAGCGCGGACTCGATCTCCGTCGTCGAGATCCGGTGCCCGGAGACGTTCATGACGTCGTCCACGCGCCCGAGCAGCCAGATCGCCCCGTCCTCGTCGTACTTCGCGCCGTCACCCGCGAAGTAGTAGCCCTGCTCGGCGAACCGGCTCCAGTAGGTGTCCCGGTAGCGCTCCTCGTCGCCCCAGATGCCGCGCAGCATCGCAGGCCACGGCTTGTCGAGGACGAGGTAGCCGCCGCCGGCCGGGCCGACCGGCTCTGCCTCGTCGTTGACGATCTCGGCGGCGATTCCCGGCAGCGCCCGCATCGCCGAGCCCGGCTTGCAGTTGGTGACGCCCGGCAGCGGGGCGATCATGATGGCGCCGGTCTCGGTCTGCCACCAGGTGTCGACGATCGGGCAGTTGTTGCGGCCGACGTTCTCCCGGTACCACATCCAGGCCTCGGGGTTGATCGGCTCGCCCACGCTGCCGAGCACGCGCAGCGACGACAGGTCGTACTTCTCCGGGATCTCCTTGCCCCACTTCATGAACGTGCGGATGAGCGTCGGGGCGGTGTAGTAGATCGTGACGCCGTACTTCTGGATGATCTCCCAGTGCCGCCCCTCGTGCGGGGTGTTCGGCGTGCCCTCGTACATCACCGACGTCGCCCGGTTCGCCAGCGGCCCGTAGACGATGTAGCTGTGCCCGGTGACCCAGCCGATGTCGGCGGTGCACCAGTAGACGCTCTCTCCCGGCTTGTGGTCGAACACGACGTGGTGGGTGTACGCCGCCTGGGTGAGCAAGCCGCCGGAGGCGTGCAGGATGCCCTTCGGCGCCCCCGTCGTCCCGGACGTGTAGAGGATGAACAGCGGGTGCTCCGCGTCGAACGCCTCGGGCTCGTGCGTCTCGGACTGCCGGCCGACGATCTCGTGCCACCACACGTCGCGGCCCTCGGTCCACGGCACCTCGGTCTCCGTGCGCTTGATCACGAGGACGTGCTCGATCGACGGCGTGTCCTGCACCGCCTCGTCGGTGTTCTCCTTCATCGGCGCGGGCTTGCCGCGCCGGTACTGCCCGTCCGAGGTGATCAGCAGCTTGGCCCCGCCGTCCAGCACACGCGCCTTGAGCGCGCCCGACGAGAATCCGCCGAAGACGACGCTGTGCACCGCACCCAAGCGCGCGCACGCCAGCATCGCGACGACGGCCTCGGGGATCATGGGCAGCTGGATCGCGACGCGGTCACCCGTGCGCACTCCGAGCTCGGTCAGCGCGTTCGCCGCCTGGCACACCTCGCGCTGCAGGTCGGCATAGGTGACCGTGCGGCTGTCGCCCGGCTCACCCTCCCAGTGGAACGCGACCTGCTCCCCGTGCCCGGCCTCGACGTGGCGGTCGACGCAGTTGTAGGCGACGTTGAGCTTGCCGCCGACGAACCACTTGGCGAACGGCGGTTTCCAGTCGAGCACTTGCGCGAAGGGCTCCGCCCACGTCAGCCGCTGCGCCTGCTCGGCCCAGAACCCGTCGCGGTCAGCGTCAGCGCGCTTGTACCACTCCTCGGTGGCGTTGGCCTGCTCGGCGAAGCCTTCCGGCGGCGGAAAGCTGCGGCTCTCGTTGGACAGGTTATCCAGCGTGGCTCCGGACATCTCCTGTGGCCTTCCTCGTGTGGGGCTCCGGACGCCTCGGCGACATCGCCCGGTGTAAAGGGGGACCGTAATGCGCAAAGGTCCGGCGGCGCACCGTCCTGCCGGGCAGGATCGAAGGGCTTTGCGACCCTATCGGAGTGACGTTCCCAACAGATCCGCTCACTCCGATCATGAGGCTCCCCGGGGTGGCCGCAGCCGTTGAACGGGCCCGTGACGCACTGGTCGGGCTGCACAACCACCCGGCGAACCGCCGCGGATGGCCTGCGACGGCGGCGGAGGCCGGCCTGCGGGCGGCCCGCGCCTCGGCGGCACTGGACGGTGCACCGCTTCCCCGGGCGGACGGCGACGGGGTGGGCCCGGTCCTGGCCGGCGCCGTGCGCGTCGCCGAGGAGCAGGGCCGCCTGCTGGGCATCTGGCGGACGTCCCCGCGACAGGCGCTCGCCCGCCTCCACGTGCTGGCGGCGGCCGACCTCGTCGGCGAACCCGAGCTGGGCCGCCCCCGGCCGGGGGACGACCTGTCGGAGCGCCTCGCGCTGCTCACGGCCCTGGTCACGGGCGGGACCGTGGCACCGGCACCGGTGGTCGTCGCCGTCGTGCACGGCGAGTTGCTGACCCTGGAACCCTTCGGTTCCGCGGACGGTGTGGTGGCCCGGGGGGCGGCCCGGCTGACCGCGGTGGCGACCGGGCTGGATCCGAAGGCACTCGCGGTGCCGGAGGTCGGGCACCTGCGGAGGCAGCGCGAGTACCGGGAAGCGGCCGTCGGGTTCGCGGGCGGGACCGCCGACGGGATCGCGGCGTGGGTGCGGCACTGCTGCGCGCAGTGGGAGGCGGGAGCGCGCGAGGGGCGGTCGATCGCCGAGGCCCGCTGAGGGGCGAGGGATGAGTCGGGGGGGGGCCCGCAACGCGCCCCCCCCCGGCGGGCGGCGGCC
>JAEUJO010000312.1 GCA_016794615.1 Pseudonocardia sp.
AGGCGCCGGGGTCCCGGGCCCTGCTGGCCCAGCTCGTCCTGCGGGTTCGCCAGGTGGCAGCGGTCCAGCGACAGGCAGCCGCAGCCGATGCAGTCCCCGAAGTCGTCGCGCAGGTGCTGCAGGTCGCGGATCCGCTCGTCCAGCCGCTCCTGCCAGCGCGCCGAGAGCTCCTGCCAGTCGCGGCGGTTCGGCGTGCGGCCGTCGGGCAGCGTCGCGAGCACCGCGGCGATCTCCGCGAGCGGGATCCCGACCCGCTGTCCGATCCGCACCAGAGCGACCCGCCGAAGCGTGTCGCGCCGGTAGCGGCGCTGGTTCCCGCTGGTCCGCCGGCTGGCGATGAGCCCCTTCTTCTCGTAGAAGTGCAGCGCGGACACGGCGACCCCGCTGCGGGCCGACAGCTCCCCGACGGTCAGCTCACCCATGACCTCGATAATAGTCGAGGTTCACTCGTGACGTCCGTGGTCGCGAGGTTCGCCCGCGGGCGAACCCGACGTGCAGCGGCAGCCCGGCCAGGCCCCGCCACGTTGGCATCGGCGCCGTGCGACCTGCGTGGCCTTTCTGGCACTCGCCGACCCCGAGTGCGCATCTAGACTGCATCTGCAGGGTTCATGCGGGGGGAGGTGCAGGTGAACGCCGAGGAGCGTCGGTTCGCGGTGCTTCGCGCGATCGTCGCGGACTACGTGCGCACCCAGGAGCCCGTCGGCTCCAAGATGATCGTCGACAGGCACAATCTCGGCGTGTCGAGCGCAACGGTCCGCAACGACATGGCCCTGCTGGAGGACGAGGGATTGATCGCTCAGCCGCACACCAGCGCCGGTCGCATCCCCACGGACAAGGGCTACCGGCTGTTCGTGGACCGGCTCGCGCAGGTCAAGCCGCTCTCGGCGGCCGAGCGCCGGGCCGTGCAGGCGTTCCTCGACGGCGCGGTGGATCTCGACGACGTGCTCCGCCGCAGCGTTCGGCTGCTCGCCCAGCTCACCCGGCAGGTCGCCGTCGTCCAGTACCCGACGCTCACCCGATCGACCGTCCGGCACCTCGAGCTCGTCCCGCTCACCCCGGCCCGGCTGATGCTCGTGCTCATCACCGACTCCGGGCGGGTGGACCAGCGCGTCGTCGACCTCGGGGAGGTGCTGTCCGAGGCCGATGTCGCCGGGCTGCGCAGCATGCTGAACGGTGCGCTGGTCGGCCGCCCGCTCGCCGCTGCCTCGGCGGCCGTCGCCGAGCTGCCCCTGAGCGCGCCTGCCGAGATGCGGAGCGTCATCACCGTCCTGTCGTCGGTGCTGATCGAGACCCTCGTCGAGCACCCGGAGGAGCGGCTGGTGCTCGGCGGCACGGCGAACCTCACCCGCAACGCGGCCGACTTCCCCGGCAGCCTGCGGCAGGTGCTGGAGGCGCTGGAAGAGCAGGTCGTGGTACTCAAGCTGCTCGCTGCCGCGCAGGACCCCGGTACCGTGACGGTGCGGATCGGCGAGGAGAACGAGTCCGAGCAGATGCGCGCCACGTCGGTCGTCTCGATCGGATACGGCGCGAGCACCGTGCTGGGCGGGATGGGTGTCGTGGGGCCGACCCGAATGGACTATCCAGGCACGATCGCGGCGGTGCACGCGGTCGCCCGATACGTGGGTGAGATCCTGGCCGGGCGCTGACACCGGTCACACGCTTCGACAACTGAGAAGGACCATGGGGAACGCAGGGGTGACACGCGACTACTACGGGATCTTGGGCGTCGGCCGCGACGCCGGACCCGACGAGATCAAGCGGGCGTACCGCAAGCTCGCCCGCGAGCTGCACCCCGACGTCAACCCGGAGGCGGCGGCACAGGAGCGATTCGCCGAAGTGAGCGCCGCCTACGAGGTGCTGTCGGACCCCGAGAAGCGGCGCATCGTCGACCTGGGGGGCGACCCGCTCGGCAACGGCAGCGCGGGTGCGGCGGGTGCGGACCCGTTCAGCGCCTTCGGGCTCGGCGACATCATGGACGCCTTCTTCGGCGGGGGCGCCGCCGGTGGCCGCACGCGCGGCCCGCGCAGCCGGGTGCAGCGGGGCGCGGATGCGCTGATCCGCATGCAGCTGACGCTCGAGGAGTGCGCCTCGGGTGTCACCCGGGACCTCGCTGTGGACACCGCCGTCCTGTGCACCGAGTGCCGGGGCTCCGGCGCGGCGCCCGGCAGCCACCCGACCCGCTGCGACATCTGCGGTGGCCGCGGCGAGGTGCAGAGCGTGCAGCGCTCCTTCCTCGGCCAGGTGGTCACCAGCCGGCCGTGCCCGAACTGCCGCGGCTTCGGGGAGGTCATCCCCGAGCCCTGCCGGCAGTGCGGCGGCGACGGCCGCGTGCGCTCGCGGCGCACCGTCGGCGTGCGGATCCCGGCCGGCGTCGCGGACGGCATGCGGGTGCGCCTCGCCCATCAGGGCGAGGTCGGCCCGGGCGGCGGCGAGGCGGGCGACCTGTACGTCGAGGTGGACGAGGTGCCCCACGAGGTGTTCACCCGCGACGGCGCGGACCTGCACTGCACGGTCCAGTTGCCGATGACGGCCGCGGCGCTGGGCACCACGCTGGAGCTGCCGACGCTGGCGGGCAGCGAGGACCTGCACATCGAGCCCGGCACCCAGACCGGGACGGTGCGCACGCTGCGCGGCAAGGGGATGCCGCGGCTGCGCTCGACCGGCCGGGTCGAGGGCCGGGGCGACCTCATGGTGCACGTCGACGTCGTCGTCCCGACGCGGCTGGACAAGGAGCAGGCCGACCTGCTGCGCCGCCTCGCCCAGCTGCGCGGCGAGGAGCAGCCGGACCTGGGCGCGGGGAACCGCAACGGCCACGGGCTGTTCTCCCGGCTGCGTGACTCCTTCGGCGGCCGGTAGGGGGCCGGCGTCATGG
>JAEUJO010000238.1 GCA_016794615.1 Pseudonocardia sp.
CTGCGGAAGACCCACCGGATCAGCATGCTGTTCGTGACCCACAACCTGGCCCTGGTGCGCTCCATCGCCGCGCGGGTGCAGGTGCTCAACGCGGGCCGGCTGGTGGAGTCCGGCTTCGTGGTCGAGGTGCTGGACTCACCCGAGGAGGACTACACCAAGCGGCTGCTCGCCAGCTCACCAGCGGTGAAGTGAGTGCTCACCACGCTCGCGTTCGTCAACCCGCACCGCGGATCGCCCCGGACATTCCGACGCGTGGACCTCGACGCTCCCGTCGGGGCGTACGTGCCGGAGCTCGCCGCCTCCGGCTACCGCGGCGTTCCGGTGCGCGACGTCGCCCGGACGACCAGCGGCGTGGACCGGGTGGAGTGTCGCTTCACGGGAGAGGGTCAAGAGGTGAACAGCAAGGTCATCATCACGTGCGCGCTGACCGGCGCGGGAGACACGGTCGCCAAGTCCGAGCACGTGCCCGTGACACCGCAGCAGATCGCCGAGTCCGGCATCGAGGCGGCCCGGGCGGGCGCCGCCGTCGTGCACGTCCACGTGCGGGATCCGCACAGCGGCGACGGCTCGCGCGAGGTGGCGCTCTACCGGGAGGTCGTCGAGCGGATCCGGGCCGGTGGCGTCGACGTCGTGATCAACACGACGGCGGGCATGGGGGGCGATCTCTATCTCGACCCGGACGACCCGTCGGGCTTCGCCGAGGGCACCGACCTGGTCAGCGGCCTCGAGCGGCTGGCGCACGTCGAGGAGCTGCTCCCGGACATCTGCACGCTGGACTGCGGCAGCCTGAACTTCGGCGAGGGCAGCCTCGTCTACGTGAGCACGCCGGACATGCTGCGGGCGGGTGCGAAGCGGATCCAGGAGCTGGGCGTGCGGCCCGAGCTGGAGATCTTCGACACCGGGCACCTGTGGTTCGCGAACAAGCTCGTCGCCGAGGGCCTGATCGACGACCCACCGATGTACCAGCTGTGCATGGGCATCCCCTACGGCGCTCCGCCCGACCCCGCCCTGCTGGCCGCGATGGTGGCGCAGGTGCCGCCCGGCGTGGTGTGGACCTCGTTCGCCATCGGCCGCATGCAGATGCCGTGGGTGGCGCAGTCGGTGCTGCTCGGCGGGCACGTGCGGGTCGGCCTGGAGGACAACCTCTACCTCGGCCGGGGCAACACGGTCACCAACGCCGAGCTCGTCGCGAACGCCGTCACGCTCGTCACGGCGATGGGCGCCGCGGTGGCCACAGCGGACGAGGCGCGCGAGATCCTCGCGCTGCGGCCCCGGCGGTGAGCGAGCGGGTGGCGCCCGACCAGGTGCGCATCGTCGCCTGCGTGGGGGCCGGGGTCATCGGCGGTGGTTGGGTGGCGTACTTCCTGGCGCGCGGGTTCACCGTGCGCGCCTGGGATCCGGCACCGGCGGCCGAGGCGCGGCTGCGCGGCCTCGTCGACGCGGCGTGGCCCGCGCTCACCGAGCTGGGGCTGGCGCCGGGCGCGAGCGTGGACCGGCTGACCGTCGCGCCCGATCTCGCGGCCGCGGTCGCCGAGGCCGACGTCGTGCAGGAGAGCGCGCCCGAGCAGCTGGACCTCAAGCGGAGCCTGCTCGCCGCGATCGACGCCGCGACGCCGGAACACGTCGTCGTGGCGTCGTCCACCTCGGGCTTCGGCATGACCGAGATGGCGGTCGAGGCGCGGACACCGCACCGGCTGGTGGTGGCCCATCCGTTCAACCCGCCGTACCTCATCCCGCTGGTCGAGGTCGTGGGCGGGGAGAAGACCGCGGCGGACGTCGTGACGTGGACGGCGGCGTTCCTCCGCCACATCGGCAAGTCGGTCATCACCATGGACCGGGAGGTGCCCGGGTTCATCGCCAACCGGCTGCAGGAGGCGCTGTGGCGGGAGGCGCTGCACATGGTGGCCAACGGGGAGGCGACGGTCGAGCAGATCGACGCGTCGATCACCGACGGGCCGGGGCTGCGGTGGGCGTTCCACGGGCCGATGCTCACGTTCCACCTCGCGGGCGGGCCGGGCGGCATGGCCCGGATGCTCGACCACTTCGGCCCGTCGCTGCTCTCACCCTGGACCCGGCTGGCGGCACCCGAGCTCACCCCCGCGCTGCGGGAGCGGGTGGTGCGCGGCTGCGCGGACGAGGCCGGGTCCCGCAGCGTCGCCGACCTGGTGCGGGAGCGGGACCGCGCGCTCGTCGACCTGCTGCGCGTGCTCGGGAAGGTGCACTGATGGTCGAGCCGCTGACCTGGGTGGAGGACGTCCGTCCGGAGTGGATCGACTACAACGGGCACCTGTCCGAGGGCTACTACGTGCTGGTGTTCGGGTTCGCGAACGACGCCGCGATGGTCGCGCTCGGCATGACGCCGGAGTACCTCGTCGAGACGGCCACGTCGCTCTTCACGCTCGAGGCGCACGTCCGCTACCTCGACCAGGTGCCGCCGGGAGCGCGGCTGGACGTGCGCACCTCGGTGATCGGCGTGACCGGCAAGCTGCTGTGGCTCTGGCACGAGATGTGGTCCGAGGGACGGCTGCGGGCGACGGAGGAGGCGCTCATGGTGCACGTCGACACCGCCGCGGGGCGGGCGAGCCCGTTCCCCGACGACCTGCGGGCCCGCGCCGAAGCCCTGCTGGTGCCGCCGCCGGAGCACGCGTCCCGGCGCATCGCGGTGGGGTGAGCGATGGGCCCGTCGCCGAGGCCATGCGGCGGATCGCGAACGGGGAGTTCCCGGCCGTCGCCGCGCGGTACGCGCCGGAGGACCAGCGGGACGGGGCCACGGCGTTCGCCGAGAAGCGGCGGCCCGCGTGGAGAGGATGCTGAGGTGTCGGGAGCACACGGGCACGGGCACGGCTGCGCCGCCGATCACCATCGGGGCGAGTACACCGAGCGGCAGCGGGCCGATCTCGACCTGGTGCTGGCGTTCAACCACCGGCTGGCGGCGGCGATCGACGACAACATCGACGTCACCGACACCGTCGCCGCGCTCGACCCCGATCCGCTGCGGTACATGTGGGTGGACGAGGGCGACGGGCAGATCCCCGCCCAGCTCGCCGAGGCCGCGGCGGTGCTCGAGCACGCGCCGCATCTGGCCGGGCAGGTGCGGAAGTCCGCGCGACCCCTTCCCCGCAGCCACAACGCCTCCCGCCCCACCGTCGCCGCCCGCGGTGCGACCACCGTGATCGCCTGGCTGGAGTGGCAGGAGGACCGCGGCGACCGGCTGGTGGCCGAGGTGAACCAGAGGGTCGGCGTCGTCGTCCCGGGTCCCGAGGACCTGTTCCGGCCCACGTCGGCCGTCACCGCCGACGGTGTCCCGTGGCTGGTCTTCGGCCGGTCCGGTGCCGCGGTGGGCGTGTGGGCCTGCCGCTTCGTCGACGGCCGGTGGAGCGACCCGGAACCCGTCAGCGACACCGACGGCCCGTCGTTCAACCAGGAGGTCGCCGCGTCCGAGGACGGCGGCCTGCACGTGTGCTGGCAGGGCCGGGCAGGCGGCCGGTTCGCCGTCTTCGCCCGGCGGTGGAACGGCCGCGAGTGGGAGCCGACGGCCCGGGTGAGCCCAGGAGAATCAAGCGGCGAGACGTCGGGCAACGTGTGGGACCCGAGCCTCGCGGTCGTCGACGGGGGCTCGGGAGTGGCCTACGCCTGGACCGAGTACGTCGACGGCGGCTACGCCGTCGCGGTGCGCCGCATCGACGCACACGGCGGCGCGGGCCCGGTCCGGCGGCTCACCGGCGGCAGCGACTACGCGCTGCACCCCAGCCTGGCCTCGACCGCCGACGGCCGCCTGTGGTGTGCCTTCGACGTCGTGTCGGTGCACGGCCACGGGGGCAGCGGCCCCACCCGCCTGCGGCCCCGGGAGGGCCGGGCCGGCGATCACGACGGCATGCGGGAGCCGGGCAGGAGCGTGCCGCCCGAGCTCCTGCCCGAGGTCAGCGCGCACATCCGGGTGGTCCGGGTCGACGGGGACGCGCTGGTGGAGCCGCCCGGCGAGCTGGCGCGCGGGCTGAACGTGGTGCCGTCGGCGCTGCCCCGGCTGCAGGCCACCGCCGACGGGGGCCTGGTCGTCGCGTATCGGATCCACCGGCAGCTACCGCTGATGACGTACTACTGGGAGGCGGCCGCCCAGGTGCTGGGACCCGACGGCTGGTGCCCGCCGATGACGTTCGGCGGCACCGACGCCACGCTGGAGGAGGTGGCGCTGGCCGCGGTCCCGACCGGCGCGCTGCTCGCCACCCAGGCCGACGGGCGGCTGTCGCGCTCCCTGCACTGGAGCGAGGGGTTCGGCGGGCGCGAGTGCCCCTACCTCGCCGATCACCACGGCGCCGTCGTCTGGCACGGCGTCCACGGGGCGGGGCAGATCGTGGTCACGACCGTCGCGTCGGCGGGACCCGCCTCGATCGACGGCCACCGATCGGCGTCGATCGTCTCCGCGCAGCGGAGCGAGGCCCGCAGGTGGGTGGGGGCCGGACCCGACACGCCCCTGGACGGGCTGGGCTTCGACGTCTACTGGGGCGACCTGCACCGCCACTCGCTCGTCAGCCGCTGCACCTCGGGCGACGAACCCTCGCTCGACGACTTCTACCGCTACGCCTGGGACGTCAACGAGTACGACTTCTGGGCAGTGACGGATCACGCCGAGAACTCCACCGCCTACCAGTGGTGGAACATCCAGAAGATCGCCGACCTGCTGCACGTCCCGGGCCGCTTCGTGCCGCTCTACGGGTTCGAGTGGACGTCGGCGGAACACGGCCACCAGAACGTTATCTACGGCGACGTCGCGCGCGGAGCCCCGATCTTCTCGGCCTTCGCCGAGGGCAGCACCACCCCGGACGGGCTCTGGCAGGGGCTGGCCGCCCACCCGCAGTTCCCCGCCATCACGATCCCGCACCACCCCGGCTCGGCGATGGTGCACAACGACTGGGGCTACCACGACCCCCGCTTCAGCCGGCTCGTCGAGGTCTTCCAGGCGTGCCGCGGCAACTACGAGTCGGAGACCTGCTTCCGGCAGTACTCGGACGGCACCGCAACCGGAACGTTCATGCTCGACGGGCTCCGGCGGGGCAGGCGTTTCGGCCTCATCGCGTCCTCCGACCACGGCCATGGCGCGAGCTACGTCGCGGTGCTCGCCCGGTCGCTCTCGCGCTCGGAGATCTTCGAGGCTCTGTGGTCGCGCCGCACCTGCGCTGCCACGACCCGCGGCGTGCTCGCCGTCCTCCGGCTCGGGCCGCACCTGATGGGCGAGGAGCTCGACTGGCCCGGTGCCCGGCCGCTGACCGTGCACGCCCGCGGCTACACCGAGCTCGCCCGGATCGACATCCTCCGGGACGGCCGGATCGTGCACATGCTGCGCGGCGAGCCGCGGCTGCCGCCGGGACACCGCCGGGTCGACCTCAGGGTGGAGTGGGGGCAGGCGGACACGACGACCTGCTGGGACGGGCGGCTGTCGGTGGCGGGCGGCCGGCTCCTGCTGCCCGACCACGTCGGGCCCGAGGTCGTGGCGATGGACTCCCACACCGTGCAGTGGCGGCACGTCACGCACAGCTTCGGCGCGCCCTACGGGGCGCAGCGCGGCGGCGTCGAGGTCAGCGTCTGCGGCCCGGACGACGCGCAGGTGATCGTCGACTGCGCGGGCCGTTCGTTCCGGATCGGGCTGGCCGGGCTGGCCGAACGGCTCGTCCGCGGCCCGTTCGTGCCCGCGGACGAGCCGGGTCACCCCGGCAGGCTCGCCCTCCAGCCCGCCGTCGGCGCGCTGCTCGGCCTCGGCGCCCGAGCCCTCGACGTCTCCTTCCGCGACGACGAGCCGCTGACCGACACCGCGTTCTACTACGCGCGGGCGTTCCAGGTGGACGGCGAGCTGGCCTGGTCGTCGCCCCTCTGGGTGCGGCCGGCAGAGTGAGCCGTTCGCCTCATCGGGTGGCGCGGATCCGGTCGCGGACCTGTGCGGCGCGGTGGAGGAGATCGTCGACGGAACCGAGGGCTGCGGCGAGGCGCTCGGCCTCGGGGGTACCGCGGCGGGGCGCGATGTCGGCCTCGACGTTCGTGCGGCTGATGCTGATCCCCGCCGCCGCGGCGTCCGCGGCAGCGGCCACGTCGCCGAGGAGGGCGCCGCTCGCGACCTCGGCCATCCGCTCGCACAGCCCGACGAGCTCCGCGCCGACCGTGATCAGCTCGGCCGGTGGACCGGCGGCGGCGAGGAGGGCGTCGGCGATCGCCGCTGCACGCCGGCCTCGCTCCGCATCGCTGGATCGGGGGAGCGCGTACGCGGCGCCGACCACGTCGACGAGTGCCGCGTCGGCGGCGGCCAGCCGAAGCGCCGCCTCCCACACGTCCTGCGCGCGTGCGACGGCAGCTGCCGCGTGATCCGGCTCGAGGCGGAGCCGGGCCACCATCGTCAGCAGCGCCGCGCCCTGCGCCAGGGTGAGCGCGGCGACCGCGGCGCCGGCGGGCGTCGGGTGGCGGGCTGCCAGGCGGTCGAGATAGGTGTCGATGCTCCAGCTCCGCACCGCGCCACGCTAGTGGAGGCCCGGGCTGTCGCACCCCACGCATGACTGTCACAGCTGTTGCAGACGGTGCGGCAGTCGCCGTCGCTCTGCGACAGCACGCACGGGGTGCAACGTCCCCAGCACGTCAGGACGTGGCCGAGGCCCTCGGTGCGAGGGGGCGGGCGGCGCCACAGGCCGCCAGGCCGAGGGTCAGGGCCGCGACCACCACGAACAGCGCGCTCAGGATGCCCACGTGCTCGGCCAGCACGCCGATCAGGGGCGGGCCTGCGAGGAACGCCGTGTAGCCGATCGAGCTCACCACCGAGACGCGGACGGCGGCGCGCTCCGGGTCGTCGGCCGCCGCGCTCATCCCGACGGGGAAGCCGAGCGCGGCACCGAAGCCCCAGAGCACGGCGCCGGCGATCGCCACGGGCACGGACCCTCCGAGCAGCACGAGCAGCAGACCCGCGAGGC
>JAEUJO010000354.1 GCA_016794615.1 Pseudonocardia sp.
CCGCCGGGCTGGACCGACCCCCGGCGCTCGCTCGCCCCGTGCTCGGTCCGCGGCCCGCCGATCACCAGCAGGTCCGCGTCGAGCTCCTCCCCGACGAGCTCGTGCGGCCGCACCCGCAGGAGCTGCGTGCTCGAGACGAGCTCGGCGTGCAGCCGCCCGGCCTGGGTGGTGGCCTGGCGGACGGCGGCCTCGAGCAGGCGCACACCGTGCGCGAGCGCCTTGTCGAGGTCCACGCTGCGCTCGCCGAACGAGCGGGGTACGGCGTGCACGAAGATCAGCGCCGCCCCGCAGCCGGCCGCGCAGCGCACGGCGTCCTTGACCACCGCGGCGTCGTCCGGAAGATCCTGCAGCGCGGCGACGACGTTCGGCCGCCGTTCCCCCGCGTGCGGGGCGGAGGTAGGCGTGTCGGGGCGAAGCAGCAGCGCGCGGAGCCCCGGTGCCGCCGCGGCGGCCGCCGCCCCCGGCCCCATCTCGGTGTACCAGCGCAGCTGCCAGCCCCAGAGGCGGGCCCAGCTCTGCACCCAGTCCGGCATCGTCGGCGCCGTCTGCTTCCGGTCGGCTGCCCTGGGCCCGACCACGACCAGGGCGCCGTTGCGGCGCGTGCGCGGGCGGGACAGGGTGCTCGTGGACATCGGACCTCCCGGCCTCGAGACGTCGGTGCTCGAAGGAGTGGTGCGCGGAATCCAGACCAGTGCGGCATCACGTGGGGTGCGGCGTGGCTCTGCGTGCCGGTGCCCAGTGTGCTCCGCCTGCCGCGTGCCGGACACCCCGCACGCGGAACGGATCATGGGATCACCCGTTCGCGCGGTGTCCGAGGATGCCCGCTCAGACCCCGGGCTCGGCCGGAAGGACGCCGCGGCGGACCGCGTCGATCAGCGCGGCGTGGTCGCGCTCGGTCTGGTCGGCATAGCGGCGCGCGAACCGGCGCAGCGCGTCGACCGCCTTGTCCGAACGCCCCAGATAGCCCGCGATCATCGACGCGCCGCTGGTGCGGGCGTGGCCCTTGGCCAGCAGCTGCCCGCACACCCCGGCGTAGTCGGCCAGCGCGGCCGCGTCGAGGCCGTCGACGATCACTGCACCCTTCATGTCGCGGAACTGGCGGACATAGTACTGCCGGTCGCCGACGGAGGTCCAGCCGAGCAGCGGGTCGGAGACGGTCTGGAGCGCCTTCTGGTACTCCACGACGCGCTGGCCCTGGTGGGCGTGCCAGGCCTGGTCGCCGTGCACGAAGCGGGCCACCACCGATCGGCGGGCCTGCTTGAGCTGCAGGAACAGCACGTCGTCGCTGCTGCTGCCCACGCAGAGCGCGATGTAGGCGCGCAGCCCGACCGACCCGACGCCGACCACCTTGTGCGCGATGTCGACCACCCGGTAGCCGCCGAGCACTCGCGCCCACTGGGTGGGCACCGTGCGCAGGTAGCCGTCGAGGGACTCGGCGAGCCGCTCGTACTGGGCGTCATCGGGCCGAGTGATCAAGGGCGGGTCCGCGACGATCCGCCGGTCGCCGTCCACCCCGCCGCCCTCGGTGAACCGGGGCAGTGCGCGGTCGCTGGTCTTGCGGCGGGCGCGGCGCGCGGCCCGCTCGATCTCGTGCAGGGTCGCCGGATCGGTCGCAGCGCCGCGCAGCCGGTCCAGGTCGACCCGCTCGTAGGCGCGTTCCAGCAGGGGCTGCTCGGCCAGGTCCGCGAGGTGGTCGCGGTAGGCGCGCACGCAGCGGGCCACCGCGTCGCCGCACTGCGCCTCCGTCGAGCCGTTCTGCCGCCCCGCCATCCAGACGCTCGCGACCAGCCGGCGCACGTCCCACTCCCATGCCCCGGGATGCGCCTCGTCGAAGTCGTTGAGGTCGAAGACCAGGTTCCGCTCGGGGGAGGCGTAGAAGCCGAAGTTGCTCAGGTGGGCGTCACCGCAGATGACGGGCAGGATGCCGGTCGCGGGCAGTTTCGCGAAGTCCTCGGCCATGATCGCCGCCGCACCGCGGAGGAAGGCGAACGGCGAGGCCGACATCCGGCCGATCCGCACCGGCACGAGCCGCGTGACGCGGCCGTGGTTGGTGACCTTCACGATGGCGACGGGGTCGAGCCGGTGGGCGGGCGGCTTCCAGCGGCCCAGCGCCGAACGCGGCGCGCGCTGCCGCAGCCGCCGCCCCAGCGCGTACCGCTCGGCGCGGGGCGTGGCGGGGTGGCGCAGCGAGGCGAACGCCGTGGCGTCCGTGGCCTCGAGGACGAGCTGCTCCGGCGGGCCGCTGGTCTCCCCGTCACGCTGCACGGCACGCAATATCGCAGAAACACGCGGCCGCCGCAGGTGCTGCCTCACTTCCGGGCAGCCGTCCACCGGGCGATCGTCGGCGCCACGAGCAGCATCACGACGACCCGCAGCACCTGCACCGCGACGACGAACGCCACGTCCACACCGGAGGAGACCGCCGTCGCCAGCACCGCGTAGATCCCGCCGGGGGTGGTGGCGAGATAGCCCTCGAGCGGGGTGGCCCCGGTGAGCCGCGCCAGCAGCGCGCCCAGCGCCGCGCACGCCGCCACCACCGCCGCGATCAGCGCGACGGCCGTGGGGAGCAGCCCCGCCACCACCCGCAGGCTCTCTCGGGTGAACCGCACACCGGCCTGCCACCCGATCACCGCGTAGGCGAGCTCGACCAGCGCCGACGGCGGGACGGCGCGGCCGGCGACTCCGGTCAGCGTGAGGACGAGCGCCACGGTCATCGGCCCGAGCAGCCCACCTGCCGGGATCCGCAGCAGCCGGGCCAGCGGGACGCCGACTGCCCCGCACACCACCGTGAGCAGCAGTCCGAGGTACCACGGAGCCCCGGCGGCCGCCGGACCGGAGACGGCGCCGGCGCCTGCGGACGCCCCGTACACGGCGCCGGCCACCACCGGCATCGACACCGTGACCAGCGCGACCCGCAGGTACTGCACGACGGCGACCACCCGCTCGTCGCCGCCCAGCTCGCGGGTGACCGCGACCAGCCCCGACGCGCCGCCCGCGGTGAGCGCGAGCATCCCGGTGAGCGCCGAGACACTCCGGCGGCGGCCGAGCAGGAGCCCCGCGGCCATGCTCAGCGCCAGGGTCCCGGAGCCGACGAGCAGGACCGGCAGCCAGTCGCGGGCGACGGCGACGAGCGTCTCCGCCCGGGCCAGCACACCGATCACCACCCCGACGACGGCTTGCGCGGAGATGTTCAGCGACCGCGCCACCCGCCCCGGGGCGAGGCCGAGCAGTGCCAGGACGGCGGCGCCGACGAGTCCGGCGAACAGGGCGGGCGAGGGCACCGCGAGCGCGTCGAGCGCGGCGGTGCCCGCGGCGGTCAGCGCGAGCAGCAGCGCCCACCGTGCGGCGGGCCGCCGTCGCCCGGGCCCGTCCGGCGGCGGCGCCGCCGTCACGCCGTCGGCTCGGCGCGCAGGGCCAGCAGGGCGATGTCGTCGTCGTGCGCGTCGGCGGTGAACCGGTCGAGCGCGGCGAGCACCACGGTGAGCAGCCGCGCCGCTCGCCGCCCCGGGGCCGTGCCCGCGGCCCGCCGGAGCCGCTCGATGCCGAACTGCTCGTCACCGCGGCGCCGCTCGGTGACCCCGTCGGTGTAGAGCAGCAGGGTCTCGCCCGGGTGCAGGACGTGGGAGGTGCAGGTCAGGTCGAGCCGCTCGACCAGCCCGACGGCGGTGCCGTGCACGCCGAGCAGGTCGACCCGGCCGTCGGGGCGCACCAGCAGCGGCTGCAGGTGCCCGGCCAGCACGAGCTGCACCTCGAGCTCGCGGGTCCCGGTGTCGCCGGCCGCGCTCGTCATGGTGCGCGATGTCACCAGCGCCGCGGCCAGGGTGGCGAACTGCAGCGGGTCGCCCGACTCGAGCATCACGTCGTTGAGCAGCTCGACCGCCCGCACCAGCGAGCGGTCCTCGCGGACCAGCACGCGCAGCACGTCGCGCATCAGCCCCGTCCGCGCCGCGGCGCCGGCACCGGTGCCACAGACGTCGCCGACCGCGACCAGCCACTGGTCGGGGCCGACCGGGTAGACGTCGTAGAAGTCGCCCCCCACGTCGCTGCCCGTGCTCGCCGGGAGGTACTGCGCGGCCAGGTCCAGGCCCGGGACCACCGGGAGGGCGCGCGGCAGCAGCGCCTGCTGCAGCGCCTGCGACACCCGCACGTGCGCGGCGGTGACCTGGGCGTTGTGCACGGCGAGTGCGGCGCGGCGGGCGACGTCGGCGATGAGCGCGACGTCCTCGGGGCCGTGCGGGCGGTCCATCGGGCGCCCGACCGTCAGCGTCCCCCGAGTGCCGGCGTGCGAGGTGAGCGGCACGGCGACGCCGTCGGTCGGCAGCCCGAACCGGACCGGCCCGGCCCCCCCGGCGAGCAGCCCGGCCAGCCCGGCGCGCAGCTCGGGTGACCGGGTCAGGTCCTCGAGCGTCGCGCGCAGCTCGGGGAGCCGATCCTCGTCGGCGTGCGTGAGGGCGGCCAGCCGGAGCCGGCCCGCCTCGTCGACCAGGTGCACCGCGCACCAGGCCCCGAGCCGGGGGACGACGACCTGCGGCACGACCGCGACGGTCAGCTCGACGTCGAGTGACTGCCCCAGCAGCTCGCTGGTGTCGGCGAGGTAGGCCAGCCAGGCGCGGCGGCGCTGGTCCACCTCGCGCAGCCAGGCGGACTCGACGGCCATCGCGACGCGGTGGGCGACCAGCTCGGCCAGGTCAGCGGCGTCCGGCGCGGCCGGGGCGCCGGCGTGCGGCCGGACGACGAGGCTCCCGCGCAGCGGCGCAGTGGTGGGCAGCGCGACGACCGTGGCGATGGTCGTGGAGGACGGCCCGACCTCAGGCAACGGACCCGACCGGGCGACGATGCGTGGCCCGGCGCCCGCACCCTCGTCGACCTCGACGACCACTGCCTCGGCGTCGAGCACCTCCCGCAGCCTGCGGACGAGCTCGGTGACCAGCTCCGTGGCATCGAGCCGGCCCGCGAGCTCGGACGGCAGGTGCAGCAGCCGGTGCACCCGCGCCGAGGGGACCCCCGCCACCGCGGCCTGCTCCACGGCGAGCGCGGCAGGCGGTGCGGCGGGAGCGACGTCCGTGGTCGCCACCGAGAACCACGTGCGGTGGGTGCCGTCCTGCTCGTGCTGGGTGCCCCACGCCGTCGCGAGCTTCGCCAGCAGCTGCAGCCCACGCCCGTGCGCGGCCGCCCGACCGTAGCGGCGGCGCGGCTCGGCCAGGTGCTGCTCCAGCGGCCCGGCCCCGCGGTCGCTCACCGTGACGAGCACCTGGGCCGCGTCGATGCGCAGGGCGACCTCGTACTCGGTGCCGGCGTGCAGCACGGAGTTCTCGCAGAGCTCGCTCGCCAGCAGCACGACGGTGTCCGCGACCTCGTCCCGTCCGGCCTCGGCCAGCGCCGCCACCAGCATGCGCCGTGCGATCCCGGGGGACCGCGCGTCGGGTGCCAGCCGGATTCGGCGCTCCTCGGGCACGGGCACTCCGCCAGTCTGCACGGTCGCGCGCGGCGCGCATCCGGGGGCACCGGCCTGCTGCCACGGGGCGGTACGGGGCCTGCGCGCATGGCCTACTCTGCGATTCTGTAACCGATCCGGCAGCGACTGGTCAACCCCGCGCTCCGCGCGAGGCGGCCGACCCGCGCCGGATCACGTGACCGATCCGGCCACGACCTGCCCACCCCTGCCGGATCACGTGACCGATCCGGCCACGACGCCGATCACGTCTCCGGCTGCGGAGGAGCAAGGCATGACGACGACCCACAGCGGCGTCCCGCCGGTACCGGCCGTCGACGAGCCGACCGACGACGTCGTGGCGGCCGGGCTCGCCCAGGCCCTGCGCGCCGTGCGGCTCGGCCGTTTCGACACGCGCCTGCCGCGCGGCCTGAGCCGCGAGGTCGTCGAGGAGTTCGACGCGCTGGTCGGGCTGCTGGAGCGGGGCAACCGCGACCTGCTGCGGATCGGCCGGGTCGTCGGCCGCGAGGGCCGGATGCTGGAGCGGCTCAACGAGGAGGCCTACGACGGCGCGTGGGCCGAGGGCGTGCACGCGGTCAACGCCCTGATCGACGACCTCGGGCAGTCGGCCGCCGAGACCGCCCGGGTGATCGAGGCCGTCGCCCAGGGCGACCTGTCCCAGCACATGGCGCTCGAGCTCGCCGGACGCCCGCTGCGCGGGGAGTTCCTGCGGATCGGCCGCACGGTCAACACGATGGTGGACCAGCTGTCGTCGTTCGCCGACGAGGTCACCCGGGTCGCCCGCGAGGTCGGGATCGACGGGCGGCTCGGCGGGCAGGCCGCGATCCGCGGCGTCTCGGGCACGTGGCGCGACCTCACCGACTCGGTGAACACGATGGCCAGCAACCTGACCGACCAGGTGCGCTCGATCTCGTCGGCGGCGACCGCGATCGCCCAGGGCGATCTGTCCCGCAAGATCACCGTCAGTGCGCGCGGCGAGGTCGCCGAGCTGGCGGAGACGATCAACGCGCTGACCGACACGCTGCGCCGCTTCGCCGACGAGGTCACCCGCGTCGCCCGCGAGGTGGGCACGGACGGGCGCCTGGGTGGGCAGGCCGCCGTGCCGAACGTCGCCGGGACGTGGAAGGACCTCACGGACGCGGTGAACCTCATGGCCGCGAACCTCACCGCGCAGGTGCGCGGCATCGCCCAGGTGGCGACGGCCGTCGCGACGGGCGACCTCTCGCAGAAGATCACCGTGGATGCGCGGGGGGAGATCCTCGAGCTCAAGGACACCGTCAACACGATGGTGGACCAGCTGTCCTCGTTCGCCGACGAGGTCACGCGGGTGGCGCGCGAGGTGGGCACCGAGGGCAACCTCGGCGGCCAGGCCCAGGTCCGCGGCGTCGCCGGCACCTGGCGGGACCTCACCGACAACGTCAACTCGATGGCGAGCAACCTGACCGGTCAGGTGCGCAACATCGCGCAGGTGACCACGGCGGTGGCGCGGGGGGATCTGTCGCAGAAGATCACCGTGGATGCGCGGGGGGAGATCCTCGAGCTCAAGAGCACCGTCAACACGATGGTGGACCAGTTGCGGTCGTTCGCCGACGAGGTCACGCGGGTGGCGCGTGAGGTGGGTACCGAGGGCAACCTCGGGGGTCAGGCGGAGGTGCGGGGGGTCGCGGGGACGTGGCGGGACCTGACCGAGAACGTCAACCAGCTCGCCTCGACGCTGACCACCCAGCTGCGCGCGATCTCGGCGGTCTCGACCGCTGTGGCCAGCGGCGACCTGTCGCCGCAGATCACGGTGGCGGCCCGCGGGGAGATCGCGGACCTCAAGGACACGATCAACCAGATGATCGCGGCCCTGCGGACCACGACCGAGGCCAACGCGGAGCAGGGCTGGCTGGACTCGAACCTGGCCCGCATCGGCGGTCTGCTGCAGGGCCAGCGCGACCTCGGCGACGTCTGCTCGATGATCATGGACGAGGTTGCGCCGCTGGTGGACGCCCAGGTCGGCGCCTTCTTCCTGGCCGACACGCCGGACGCCGGCCCGGCGGCACCGGCCCGCGGCCACGCGCAACGGTTGGTGATGTGCGCGGGCTACGCCGTCGTCCCGGAGTTCGCGGACGGCGAGCCGCCGGCGTTCCGGCTCGGTGAGGGCCTGGTCGGGCAGGCCGCCGCGGACGGGCGCCGGGTGCTGGTGGACGACGTCCCGCCCGGCTACCTGCCGATCCGGTCGGGGGTCGGCGCGACGCCGCCGCGAGCGGTGGTCGTGCTGCCGGTCCCGTTCGAGGGCCGCACGCTCGGCGTCATCGAGTTCGGGGCGGTGACCCGGTTCAGCGAGCTGCACCTGACCTTCCTCGAGCGTCTCGTCGTCACCATCGGCGTCGCGATCCGCACGATCCAGGCCAACCGGCGCACCGAGGAGCTGCTCGCGCAGTCCCAGGACCTGGCGGGGGAGCTGCAGACCCGCTCCGCGCAGCTCCAGCGCACCAACGCCGAGCTGGAGGAGAAGGCCGCGCAGCTCTCGGAGCAGAACCGCAACATCGAGATCAAGAACATGGAGATCGACGCGGCCCGGCGCGGCGTCGAGGAGAAGGCCCAGCAGCTCGCCGCCGCCAGCCAGTACAAGTCGGAGTTCCTGGCCAACATGAGCCACGAGCTGCGCACGCCGCTCAACTCGCTGCTGCTGCTGTCGCGGCTGCTGGCCGACAACCCGGACGAGAACCTGACCCCCCGCCAGATCGAGTTCGCGAGCACGATCCACAACGCGGGCTCGGACCTGCTGCGGCTCATCGACGACATCCTCGACCTCTCCAAGATCGAGGCGGGGCGCGTGGACGTCGAGCTCGCGCCGGTCGACCTCGCGGAGCTGCGCGGCTTCGTCGAGCGCGCGTTCGGGCCGCAGGCCGAGCACAAGGGTCTCGAGCTGCGGATCGAGGCCGGCTCGACGCTGCCCGCCGAGATCGTCACCGACGGGCGGCGGCTGCAGCAGATTCTGCGCAACCTGCTGTCGAACGCCATGAAGTTCACCGCGCACGGCAGCGTCGCGCTCGTCATGGGACCCGCGCCGCGCGGAGCAGCGGGCAGGCCGGCCGACGGTCGGCCCATGGTCGCCTTCACCGTACGCGACACGGGTATCGGCATCGCCCCCGACGAGCTGGCGATGATCTTCGAGGCGTTCCAGCAGGCCGACGGCACCACGAGCCGCAAGTACGGCGGCACCGGCCTGGGCCTGTCGATCAGCCGCGAGCTGGCCCGGCTGCTCGGCGGGGCCATCACCGTCACGTCGCGCCTCGGTGCGGGCTCGGAGTTCACCCTGTACCTGCCCGACGTCCCGCCTGCCGGTACGGCGCGCCCCGCCACGCGGCGCGCGGTCGAGCCCGGAGCGGTCGAGCGCCCGCCGCCGATGATCGTCGCCGTGCCCGAGCCGCGGCACGGGCCCCGCCCCGTCCCGGTACTGCGCGGCCGGACCGTGCTGATCGTCGACGACGACGTGCGCAACGTGTTCGCGCTGACCAGCGCCCTGGAGCTGCACGGGCTGCGGGTGCTCTACTCCGACAACGGCGCCGACGGCATCGCGACGCTGCGCCACCACCCCGAGATCGACATCGTACTGATGGACGCGATGATGCCCGACCTCGACGGCAACGAGACCACGCGGCGGATCCGGGCGCTGCCGGAGGGGGCGAACCTGCCCGTCGTGTTCCTGACGGCGAAGGCGATGCCCGGCGACCGGGAGAGCAGCCTCGCGGCCGGGGCGAGCGACTACGTCACCAAGCCGGTGGACCTCGACGCGCTGCTGGTCACCATTGCGTCGTGGGTCGTGCCGGACGATCCCGCCGCCGCACCGGACGCGGGTGCGTCGTGAGCGGACTCCGGCCCAAGGTGCTGGCCGTGGACGACCGCCGCGAGAACCTCGTGGCGCTCCAGGCGATCCTGGAGGGGCTGGCCGTCGAGGTCGTCACCGTCGTCGGCGGCGAGGACGCCCTCAAGAAGCTCCTGGTCGACGACTTCGCGGTGATCCTCCTCGACGCCCACATGCCCGGCATGGACGGCTTCGAGACCGCCGAGCACATCAAGCGCCGTGAGCGCACCCGGCACGTGCCGATCCTGTTCCTCACCGCGATCGACTACGACCCGCACCTGGCCTTCCGCGGCTACCAGGCGGGGGCGGTGGACTACATCAGCAAGCCCTTCGACCCGTGGGTGCTGCGGTCGAAGGTGTCGGTGTTCGTCGACCTCTGGGCGATCCAGTCCCAGCTCGCGGCGCGCGCGGCCGAGAACGCCGCGCTGGGGACCGCCGTGGACGACGTGCTGGACATGCTGGGTACGAACGGCACGCCGGTCGCGGACCCGGCCGCGATGCTGGACCAGATCCGCACCCGGCTGGGGGCCGCACGTGCCGGTCTGGAGTGACGGCGGGACCATCGGCCCCTTCCCGAACGCCCCGTCCCGAGTGACGATGGTAACGATCCTGTTACCGGAGTATCCGACGTGGAGGCAACGGCGATTCCATGTCCCGCAACGACATGTTCACTCTCCTGCCCCTGGATGACGACCGCTGCATCGCCGAGGCCGTGGTGCGCCTCGAGCGCGAGTTCGCAGGCGCGGTCCTGCGGCCCGCCATCACCGAGGTCGTACGCCGGTCCCACCAGGACCTCGACGGCCCCCACCCGGCCGCGCTGCCGGAGCTGGTCGAGCGCCTGGCCCGCCAGCGCCTGTTGCAGGGCGGCTCGCCGGGCTGAGCCGGTGC
>JAEUJO010000364.1 GCA_016794615.1 Pseudonocardia sp.
GGAGCGTCGGGCACCATCATCGATGCGCTGGAGGAAGCCCGAGCGCACAGCCCCCGGAGCCGTCAGGTCCCGACACCGCACGGTCCCCCCACCGGGCCGACCCTCGCGACCGTGCTCCGGGACGCACGCCGGGCACTTCTCGGCCAGCTCTGCGTCGACGACTCGGGTCGGGCGATCGGGTGGCGGCACAACCTCGTGCCGTCCAGCGAGCAGCCCTCCGTCCTCTCCACGACCTACGGTCTCGGTGCGCTGGCCCTCCTCGGGGGGCCCGACGCCCGTACTCCGGACATCGTCGAGCGTGTGATGAAAGCCGGAGTGCGGGCCGATGGAACGATCGCCGGCTGGAAGGCGAGCATGCAGAACGAGCCACGGTTGGAGGCGACGGCCGCCGCCATCAACTCGCTCCTCCGGGCTGGCGTGCCTTTGCGGGCCGGCAAGGTAGTCGAAGCGATCGAGCGCCTCCTCGACGACACCTCGCGCGAGCGCCCGTTCATCCTCACCATCGCGGTCGAACCGTTGCTGCGCATCGCACCCGACTCCCCCCTCACCGCTGACATCGTGCGGGATCTGCTGGACTGCCGGCGAGACTTCCGCGGAACGCTGCTGTGGCCCGAGAAGCAGCTGCGACGCGATCAACCTCTGGTCGACCCCTCCGTCAGCCACACCGCCGGCGCTGTCACCGCGCTGCGCAGCGCTCCTGCCGAACTCGTCGGCGACGCGGTGACGGCGGCGGAGGAGTGGCTCGCCGAACAGGGAAATCTCGACGGTGTCACCGAGGTCGTCCGACGCACCTTCGCTGACGGCGCACGCGAGGAACTGGCGTTCCACCACTTCACATCCGCGTTGGTCGTGCAGGCTCTCGCGGGAGCCGAGAGGCCGGACACACGAGCCATCAGCCGGGCGCTCCCGCTCGTGTGGGAGCGGTACGACCCCACCCTGCACCTGTGGGCGTGGGGCAACGGCGACGTTCCGGTATGGATGCTCGTCGATGCCGTCGCCGCTCTCGAGGCCGCTGCGAACGCGCTACTGACCGGGCCCGGCCCTGGTTGACCCGTTCCCCGCTGCGCTCCCCCAGCCCGCACCGGCCCCTTCTTCCACCCCCGACCCCGATGGGACCCAGACCGTGCCCACCACACCCTCTGCTCTGTTCGAGGACGACGAGCTGGCCGGCGACGTCGAGGCGGCCCTGCGCGGGTCGACCGAACTCCGCGACCTGCAGAGGGCAGCGGAGACGCTGCGGTCCCACCCGGACCGCCTGCTGGCCAAGCTGCGCTTCATCCGGGAGGACCCCGACCTCCTCGAGGCACTGGCCGGACGGTCGTACCGCCACCAGAACGGCTTCACCAAGGTCAAGCTCGTCGCCAAGAATCGGTACAGCGTGCGACTACACCTGTGGACGCCATCCGCGACGCCACGCGGCGACGTCGACCCGCACGCGCATCGGTGGGCGTTCGCGTCGTGGGTCGTGTGCGGAGCCGGAATCCGCGAGCGGTTCTACGAGCGGTCCGCCGGGTTCGGTCCCGCGGCAGGCCCGTACCACCGGTACCTGTTCGGGGCGGACACGGCCGATGCCTGGTACGTCGAGCCGGTCGAGCGGACCTGGTTGACCGAGACGCAAAGCCTCGACCGACCGAAGGGCACGGTGTACGTCTGTCCCCTCGGGACCGTACATACCGTCAGTCCGCTCGGCGGCGGGTTCGCCGCGACCGTGGTCGTCCAGGGCCCGCACATCACCGGCCCCGTCCCCGTCTACACCCTGGTCGGGAGCTACCCGAGGGCGTACGAACGTCCGATTTCTGCAGCCGAGCTGCACACAGACCTGCGCGCCTTCGAAGGGGCGCTCGGCCAGCTGATTGAAGCGGAGACCTTGAGTCCTGCGGCCAAACCGGAATCTGTCAACCTGTTTGAGGCACGGCCGATCGGGATTTACTGAGCTTCCTCCTCTGGCTGGTCGGGTCGGTTGATCCACACGGTGGCCGGCAGCTTCGGCGGCTGCGGTGGCTTGCGTACGAACCGTTCGGGATGAGCGGTGTAGGCAGCGTCGAGGACATCGGCCCGCTTGTCGCGGACGGTCTCGGCGGTGCCGTAGTGGACGTCGGCGGGGGTGTGCAGGCCCAGGCCGGTGTGGCGGTGTTCGTCGTTATACCAGGCGAAGAATGCCTGGCAATGCAGTCGCGCGGCCTCGATCGAGCCGAACCGTTCGGGAAAGTCCGGCCGGTACTTCAGCGTCTTGAACTGCGCCTCGCTGAACGGGTTGTCATCGGAGACGTGCGGGCGGCTGTGTGACTGGGTGACGCCGAGATCGGCGAGCAGGAACGCGACCGGTTTGGAGGTCATCGAACTGCCGCGGTCGGCGTGGATGGTCAACTGGTCACGGCCGATGTGCTGCTTGGTGCAGGTCTGGCGGATCAGCACTTCGGCCAGCGCGGCGGACTCGCGGCCAGCGACCATCCACCCGACCACGTACCGCGAGAAGACATCCAAGATCACGTATAGATAGCACCACGACCACTTGGCCGGGCCGCGCAGCTTGGTGATGTCCCAGGACCACACCGCATTCGGTGCGGTGGCGACGAGCTCGGGCTTCACCGACACCGGGTGGGTGGCCTGTCGGCGCCGCTCCCGCGTGCCACTGGCCTCGCGCAGCAGCCGGTAGAACGTCGAGGTCGAGCCGAGGTAGCGGCCCTCGTCCAACAGGATCGCCCACACCTCGGTCGGCGAGAGGTCGGCGAACCGCTCGGAGTGCAGCTCGCCGAGGATCTCCTGCCGTTCGACGTCGGTCAGCGCCCGCGGCTGTGCCCGATCTCGGTGCGCCACAGGCACCGGCCGCGCCGGTGCCGGGGACTGCCGGTGTCGCCGGTAGTAGCCGGCCTGCGCCGCGCCGACCGCGTCACAGGCGACGCGCACGCCGATCACCGGCGCGAGCTCGCTGATGGCGGTGTCAGTCATCGCGTCGACTTGGGCTCGGTGTCCGCGCCCTCGGAGAGCGTCTCCAAGAGCGCGTGCAGTTTTGCCTGCGTGTCCATCACGAAGCGGGCCTTGGCCAGCTCCTGCTCCAGCTGCTTCTTCTCCGCCTCGAGCTGGGCGATCTGCTCATCGCGCTTGTCGCGCCGCTTGCGGCCCCGGGAAGCCTTCAGCCCGGCCAGTGCGCCGGCATCGCGGGCCCTGCGCCACTCGATGATGTGGCTGGAATACAAGCCCTCCCGGCGCAGCACCGCGCCCTTCTCACCATCCGGTGCCGCGTCGTACTCAGCAACGATGCCGAGCTTGTACTGGGCCGTGAACGTGCGCCGCCGGGCCCGCTCGGGAACCTCTGGGTCGGGCCGTCCCGTTCCAGCGTCGTCGTCCACCCGACCAGGGTCTTCGACCCCGGTCGCTCGAAGCAACGGGCCCACCTTCGTCGTCATCTCGGGGATCTGCTCCATCCCCGCCCTCGGGTCAGTAATAGTCAGCGGGCGGGTGCCTCAGGCGAGCTTGACAGAGAGGG
>JAEUJO010000042.1 GCA_016794615.1 Pseudonocardia sp.
TCCAGGGCCTCGTCCAGGGTCACGGTGAAGAGCTGGTCCTCGCTGGTCAGCGACCGCGAGTCCGTGCCCTTCTTGAGGTACGGCCCGTAGCGGCCGTTCTGCGCAGTGATCTCCTCACCGCCGTCGGGGTCGACACCCACCACGCGCGGCAGCGAGAGCAGCTGGACGGCCTGCTCCAGCGTCACCGTCTCCACCGACATGTCCTTGAACAGCGACCCGGTCCGCGGCTTGGCCTTCTTCTTGGGCGCGGTGTCCGAGGGCTCGGGCAGGATCTCCGTGACGTACGGCCCGTACCGGCCGTCCTTCGCGACGATCTCGTTCCCGGTCAGCGGGTCCGCGCCCAGCGAGCGCCCCTCCTGCGGGACGGCGAACAGCTGCTCGGCGACCTGCGCCGTCAGCTCGTCCGGCGGCAGGTCGTCGGGCAGGTTCGCGCGCTGGGACACCCCGTCGCGCACCCGCTCCAGATACGGCCCGTACCGCCCGACCCGCACCACGACATCGCCGAACATCGGGATCGAGTTGATCTCGCGGGCGTCGATCTCCTCGAGGTTCACGCCGACCAGCTTCTTGAGGCCGCCCGCACGGGCCACCGATCCCTCGCTGCCCTGCGCGCCGCCGAAGTAGAAGCCGTTGAGCCAGGCCGTGCGCGAGTCCGCGCCCGAGGCGATCGAGTCGAGCTCGTCCTCCATCGCGGCGGTGAAGTCGTAGTCGACGAGCCGCCCGAAGTGGTGCTCGAGCAGCCCGATCACCGCGAAGGCGATCCAGGACGGCACCAGCGCGCTGCCCTTCTTCCACACGTAGCCGCGGTCCTGGATCGTCTTGATGATCGACGCGTACGTCGACGGCCGCCCGATCCCCAGCTCCTCGAGCGCCTTGACCAGGCTCGCCTCGGTGTAACGGGCGGGCGGATTCGTGGTGTGGCCGTCCGGCCGCAGCTCGACGGTGGTCAGGGCCTGGCCCTGGGTCAGCTCCGGCAGCCGCGACTCGGCGTCGTCCGCCTCCCCGCCCGCCTGCTCGTCGACGGTCTCGACGTAGGCCTTGAGGAAACCGGCGAAGGTGATCGTGCGCCCGGATGCGGCGAACACGCACTCCTCGCCGGTTCCGGCGGTCCCGGTGATCCGCACGCTGACCGTCGTGCCGCGCGCGTCCGCCATCTGGGAGGCGACCGTGCGCTGCCAGATCAGCTCGTACAGCCGGAAGTCGTCGCCGTCGAGTTCACGGGCCACCTGCCCGGGGGTACGGAAGGTCTCTCCGGACGGCCGGATGGCCTCGTGCGCCTCCTGCGCGTTCTTGACCTTGCGGGTGTACTGCCGCGGCGACGGGGAGACGTAGGCGTCGCCGTAGAGCTCCCGGGCCTGCGCGCGTGCCGCGTTGATCGCCGACTCCGACAGCGTGGTCGAGTCGGTACGCATATAGGTGATGAAGCCGTTCTCGTACAGCCGCTGGGCCGAGCGCATCGTGCGCTCCGCCGAGAAGCGCAGCTTGCGGCTCGCCTCCTGCTGCAGCGTCGAGGTCATGAACGGCGCGTACGGCTTGCGCGTGTAGGGCCGCGACTCGACGGACGTGACGGCCAGGTCGCGGCCGTGCAGCGCCTCGGCGAGGCGGCGCGCGCCGGCCTCGTCGAGCACGCGG
>JAEUJO010000060.1 GCA_016794615.1 Pseudonocardia sp.
GGGTCGACGGGCTCGCGGCTGGTCACCGGGACCACGGAGCTGCACGCCGCGCTGGACCGGGAGCTCGCCGCGTTCTGCGGGTTCGCCGCCGGGCTGGCGTTCTCCTCCGGCTACGCCGCGAACCTGGGTGTGGTGACGGCGCTGTCGGGTCCCGGAGCGCTCGTCGTCTCGGACGCGGCGAACCACGCGTCGATCGTCGACGCGTGCCGGCTCTCCCGCGCGCGGGTCGCGGTGGTGGCGCACAACGACCCCGTCGCGGTGGACGCGGTGCTCGCCGCCCGGGACGAGGAGCGGGCGCTGGTGGTGGTGGAGAGCGTCGACAGCGTGGACGGCGACGCCGCCCCGCTACGGGCGCTGCACGCCGTCTGCCGGGCGCGGGGCGCGCTGCTGGTCGTGGACGAGGCGCACGGGCTGGGCGTGCGCGGGCCCGGTGGACGCGGGCTGCTGGCCGAGGTGGGGCTGGCGGGCGCGGACGACGTCGTGGCCACCGTGACGCTGTCCAAGGCGCTGGGGGCGCAGGGCGGCGCGGTGCTCGGGCCCCAGGCGGTGACGGCGCACCTCGTCGACACCGCCCGCTCGTTCATCTTCGACACCGGCCTCGCGCCGTCGTCCGCCGGCGCGGCGCTCGCCGCGCTGCACGTGCTGGAGGCCGAACCCGGCCGCCCGGCGGCGGTGCTGCGCCACGCGGCGGCCCTCGCGGAGGCGGCCGGAGCGGCGGTTCCCCGGTCGGCGATCGTGCCGGTGGTGCTGGGCGAGCCGGAGCCGACGGTGGCGGCGGCCCACGCCTGCCTCGCCCGCGGGGTCCGGGTGGGGTGCTTCCGCCCGCCGTCGGTGCCGGCGGGCACGAGCCGGCTGCGCCTCACGGCCCGGGCGGACCTCACCGAGGCCGATCTCGCCCACGTCTGCGAGGTCCTGGAGGAGGTCCTCGCGCCGGTGGGAGCTCGATGACCGCCACGGGCGTCGCCGGAGGGCGTTCCGGACAGCCGTCGGGCGACGGTCGCGGGCGGGTTCTCGTGGTCACCGGTACCGGGACGGGGGTCGGCAAGACCGTCGTCACCGCCGCGATCGCCGCCCTGCACCCGAACCGGGTCGCCGTGCTCAAGCCCGTGCAGACCGGGGTGGCGGCGGGGGAGCCGGGCGACCTCGCCGACGTCGTCCGGCTCGCGGCCCCCGACACCGTCTGCGAGCTCGCCCGCTACCCGGACCCGCTCGCCCCCGCCACGGCCGCGCGCCGCGCCGGCCGCCCGGCGCTCGACCCCGAGGCCGCCGCGTCGGCCGCTCGCCTGCTCGCGGCGACCCACGACCTCGTGCTGGTCGAGGGTGCGGGCGGCCTGCTCGTCCGATTCACCAGCGAGGGCGGCACCCTGGCCGATGTCGCCGGTGAGCTCGACGCGCCGGTGCTCGTCGTCACCGCGGCCGGGCTGGGCACCCTCAATGCCACCGCGTTGACCGTCGAGGCGCTGCGCGCCCGCGGCCTGACCTGCGCAGGTGTGGTGATCGGAGCCTGGCCCGCCGTGCCGGACCTCGCGGCCTGCGAGAACCTGCGCGACCTCCCGGCGGTCACCGGTGTGCCGCTGCTCGGGGCCATCGCCTGCGGCGCCGGTGTGACGGGCCAGGCAGAGTTCGTGCGCGTCGCGCGTCACGGGCTGGGACCACTGCTGGGGGGGCGATGGCAGACTCCCGAACCGTGACGATCCTCGACATGGCCCGCAGCCAGGTGCTCGAGTCCGGCCACGGGCTCACGCAGGACCAAGTGCTCGACGTGCTTGCGCTTCCGGACGACGAGCTGGACCCGCTCCTGGAGCTGGCCCACGAGGTGCGGATGCGGTGGTGCGGGCCAGAGGTCGAGGTCGAGGGGATCATCTCGCTCAAGACCGGCGGCTGCCCGGAGGACTGCCACTTCTGCGCGCAGTCGGGGCTGTTCGACTCGCCGGTGCGCTCGGCGTGGCTGGACATCCCGATGCTGGTCGAGGCGGCGAAGCAGACGGCCAAGACCGGTGCGACGGAGTTCTGCATCGTCGCCGCGGTGCGCGGGCCCAACGCGCGGCTGATGGCGCAGGTCGCGGCCGGGATCGCGGCGATCCGGGACGAGGTGGACATCAACATCGCCTGCTCGCTGGGGATGCTCACCCCGGCGCAGGTCGACGAGCTGGCCGCGATGGGTGTGCACCGCTACAACCACAACCTGGAGACCGCGCGCTCGTACTTCCCGCAGGTCGTCACCACCCACACCTGGGAGGAGCGGTGGGAGACGCTGCGGCTGGTCCGCGACGCGGGCATGGAGGTGTGCTGCGGCGGGATCGTCGGGATGGGGGAGACCCCGGCGCAGCGGGCCGAGTTCGCCGCCCAGCTCGCGGAGCTCGGGCCGGACGAGGTGCCGCTGAACTTCTTCAACCCGCGCCCGGGCACGCCGTTCGGTGACCTCGAGACGCTGCCCGTGGCGGACGCCCTGCGCATCGTGGCGGCGTTCCGGCTGGCCCTGCCGCGGACGATCCTGCGGTTCGCCGGTGGCCGGGAGATCACCCTGGGCGATCTGGGGGCACGGCAGGGGCTGCTCGGCGGGGTCAACGCGGTGATCGTCGGCAACTACCTGACGACGCTGGGCCGCCCGGCGGAGGCGGACATCGACCTGCTCGGCGAGCTGCACATGCCGATCAAGGCATTGAACGCGACCCTGTAGGGACCGGGGATGGACACTTTCTGCGACCAGTGCGGGTCGCTGGTCGAGCTCGGCGACCACGCGCGGTGCGCGCTGCGGCGCGGGCTGGAGCCGCCCCGGTTCTGCGCCCACTGCGCCCGCCGGATGGTGGTGCAGGTGACGCCGACGGGGTGGACCGCCCGGTGCAGCCGCCACGGCGAACGCTGCGGCTGACCTCGCGCCCCGACCCCGCGCGGTCTCCCGCGTGTTGCGCGGCCCGCAGCATGTGCGGGGTGGGGAAGCCCGCGCGGAGTCGGCCAGGCATGCTGTCGCACGTGGCGACGTGGGGGAGCCTGCTGCGGCAGGCGGCGGAGGCCGGGCTCAAGCTGTTGACCCAGTCGACCCAGTCGACGCAGCAGCGGGAGCGGACGGCCCGGCCACCGGCGCCGTCGGGGCCCGGCACGTCCCGAACGGAGCCGCGCCCGCGCCCGTCCAGCGGCGGCGCCCGCACCGCACCGGCGAGCGAGCGCTCCCGGCGCATCGCCTACGCCCCCGATCTCGACGGCGCCGCCGACCCCGGTGAGATCGTCTGGACCTGGGTGCCGTACGAGGAGGACGACGGGCGCGGCAAGGACCGGCCCGTGCTCGTCGTCGGCCGTGAGGGTCGCGGCCTCGTCGGGCTGATGCTGTCGAGCCAGTCCGCGCGTGCCGACGACCGGAACTGGATCGGCATCGGCGCGGGCAGGTGGGACGGCGAGGGGCGCCCGTCGTACGTCCGGCTGGACCGGGTCATCGAGGTCGGCGAGCACGAGATCCGGCGCGAAGGCGCGGTCCTGGACGAGAGCCGGTTCGACCGGGTCGCCGACGAGCTTCGTGCGCGCTACGGCTGGGCCTGACGACCGGCGTGAACGCCGCGTGCGGCGGACCGAGGCCCCGGTCGCCGGCGCACGGCGTCCGCGCGGTCGCGGGCCGTGTGCGGTCGCCGCACGTGCCGGGCGGGGGTGCCGGTCGGCCTGGCCGTGCGCCGACTCGCCGTGCATGAACGCGTGACTCGCGTGCACGAGCGCAACCCGCGGTCAGTTGGGGCTGGCGTCCACCGTGTAGGTGCGCAGCGGGGCGGGGACGGCGTGCAGCATGCCGAGCAACCCCGCCTCGCGGATCATCAGCGCCCGGATCATCCGGAGCCGGATCGCCGGGCGCGTCTGCTCCAGCAGGCGCTGGCGGTCCGACATGGGCAGCAGGCAGTCGACGGCGAGCAGGTGGGGCAGATCGGCGGGCCCGACGTCCTGGTCGGGCTCGGACCAGTCGCTGTTCTTCCAGGCGGTGGCGCAGTAGCGCCGGTGGGCGGCCCGTGCGGCACCGGCGAGGTCGGCCAGGTCGTCCGCGGGCTCCTGGGGAAGGTCGGGCAGGTACTCGACCTCCGCCATCAGGTACGGGCGCGCCTCGGTGTCCACGTCGAGCAACCGGAAGCGCCGGCAGCCGCGCGTGACGACGTCGTAGCGGCCGTCGGGCAGCCGGCGGACGTCGAGCAGTTCCGCCGTGCAGCCGACGCCGTGCAGAACGGCGGTCTCGTCGCCGTCGAAGCCCTCACGGACGGCGATGACGCCGAACTGCTTGCCCGGAACGGCCCCCGTCACGAGGTCCGTGGTCAGCTGGCGGTAGCGAGGTTCGAAGATGTGCAGCGGCAGCGGGGCTCCCGGCATGAGCACGGTGCTCAGAGGGAACAACGGGAGGTTCGCGACCACGTGCTCACGGTAAGGCCGCCCGGGTCTGCTCGCCTGGCGGCCGGAGCACCGCGAACGCGTCGGTCACCCGCAGGGCCGGTTCGGCGAACCGGAACAGCGCGGCCGGGCGGCCCCCCGCGGGTCCGGGTGCGGCGAGCGCCCCCGTCGGCACCAGGACCGAGCGGCGGGCGAGCACCCGCTGCAGGTTCGTCGCCGACACGGGGTGACCGAGCGCGGCGGCGTAGTGCTCGCGCAGCGTGGAGATCGTGAACTCGCGGGGGGCGAGGGCGAAGCCGAGGTTGGTGTAGGAGAGCTTGGCGCGCAGCCGGTCCCGGGCGGCCGCGACGATCTCGGCGTGGTCGAAGGCGGGATCGGGGAGGGCGTCGACGGGGTGCCAGGCGGTGTCGGCGGGCACGGCCGGGTCGGCGTCGGAGGGGACGAGCCCGAGGAAGGCGGTGGCGACGCGCCGCCCGCCGGGCACGCGTCGCGGGTCGCTGAACACCGCGAGCTGCTCGACATGGGCGACCTCGCGGACGTCGACCTTCTCCGTCAGCTGCCTGCGCACCGACGCCTCGACGTCCTCGTCGTCGCCGAGCAGCCCGCCGGGCAGCGCCCAGCGGCCGGCGTCCGGCGGCTGCGCGCGCCGCCAGGCGAGGACCTGCAGCGTGCCGTCCCGGATCTGCAGGACCGCGGCGAGCACCTCGTGCGCGATGGGTCGCGCCCCGCAGTCGGGCATGCGCCGATCGTAGGACCGGGGCCGACGTCGCCCGTCCTGCCGGCCGGGAGCACCGGGGCGGTGTGCACGGCCGGTGTCCGGAAGGTGAGGCCGACGTCACGTCCAACGCGACAACCGGCGAACCCGTTGTTACCATCGACCCTGTTTTCGCTCATCAGGCGAAAACGGACGAACCGGTGGGAGGCACACGATGACCGTGACGGACGTGGGAACGCGGGCCGGCCGCGTCGACGACGCCTGGTTCGCCGAGGTCCGCGAACTGGCCCGGAAGCGCGACGCGGTGCTGCTGGCGCACAACTACCAGCTGCCCGAGATCCAGGACGTCGCCGACCACACGGGCGACTCGCTGGCCCTGTCCCGGATCGCCGCGGAATCGTCGGCCTCGACGATCGTCTTCTGCGGTGTGCACTTCATGGCCGAGACGGCCAAGATCCTCGCGCCGGACAAGACCGTGCTCATCCCGGACGCCCGCGCCGGCTGCTCGCTCGCCGACTCGATCACCGTCGACGAGCTGCGCGCGTGGAAGGCCGAGTACCCCGGCGCCGTCGTCGTCAGCTACGTCAACACGACCGCAGCCGTGAAGGCCGAGACCGACATCTGCTGCACGTCGAGCAACGCCGTGGAGGTGGTGGCCTCGGTCCCGGCCGAGCAGGAGGTGCTGTTCCTGCCCGACCAGTTCCTCGGCGCACACGTCCGCCGGACCCTGGGTCGGACGAACATGCACGTCTGGGCGGGGGAGTGTCACGTCCACGCGGGCATCAACGGCGCCGAGCTGGCCGCGCAGTCCGCCGCACACCCCGACGCCGAGCTGTTCGTGCACCCCGAGTGCGGCTGCGCGACCTCCGCGCTCTACCTGGCAGGCAGCGGTGCGGTCCCGGCCGACCGGGTCAAGATCCTCTCGACGGGCGGGATGCTCGACGCGGCGCGCGCCTCGCACGCGGTGACCGATCCGGCCACGGCGCACCAGGGCAAGACGGTGCTGGTGGCGACCGAGGTCGGCATGCTGCACCAGCTCCGCAGGGCCGCCCCGGAGATCGACTTCCGGGCGGTCAACGAGCGCGCCTCGTGCCGCTACATGAAGATGATCACGGCGGAGGCGCTGCTGCGCAGCCTGCGCGACGGCACGGACGAGGTGCACGTCGATCCCGAGCTCGCCGCCCGCGGTCGCGCGGCGGTGCAGCGGATGATCGCGATCGGCCGCCCGGGCGGTGGGGAGTGACGGCCCCCTGGGCGGCCGGCGCCGATCTCGTCGTCGTCGGCAGCGGCGTCGCCGGTCTCACCGCCGCGCTCGACGCGGCCGCCGCCGGGCTGCGGGTCGTCGTCGTCACCAAGGACGCCGCGGACGCCGGCTCGACCCGGTGGGCCCAGGGCGGGGTCGCCGTCGTCGTCGGGGACGTGCCGGGCGACAGCGTCGACGCCCACGTCGCCGACACCCGCACCGCCGGTGCCGGCCTGTGCGACCCCGCCGCCGTCGCCTCCATCCTGACCGACGGCCCGGCCGCGGTCGCCCGGCTGCGGGCGCGCGGTGCCGTGTTCGACGCGACCCCGACCGGCGCGCTGGAGCGCACCCGTGAGGGCGGCCACTCGGCGTTCCGCGTGGTCCGGGCCGGGGGCGACGCGACCGGCGCCGAGGTCGAGCGGGCACTCGTCGCGGCCGCGCGCGGCGCGGGCCTGCCGCTGCTGACCGGGCACGTCGCCGTCGACGCCCTGCGCACGGCCGACGACACCGTCGCGGGCGTCACGGTGCTCGACGACGCGGGCCGGCCCGGAATGCTGCACGCGCCTGCCGTGCTCCTGGCGACCGGTGGCTACGGTCAGCTCTTCGCCAGCACCACCAACCCGGCGACGTCGACCGGTGACGGCGTCGCGCTGGCCCTGCGCGCCGGCGCGGCCGCCGCGGACCTCGAGTTCGTGCAGTTCCACCCGACCGTCCTGCACGTGCCCGGTCGTGCCGAATCGGATCTGGCGGGGCACCGGCCGCTGGTCACCGAGGCGGTCCGGGGCGAGGGCGGCGTGCTGCGCGACCGCACCGGTGCCCGGTTCATGCTCGGCGTGCACCCGCTGGCCGAGCTCGCCCCGCGGGACGTCGTCGCCGGGGCGATCACCCGGCGGATGGCGCAGACCGGGGCGGAGTGCGTGTGGCTCGACGCCACCGCGGTCGAGGGCTTCGCTGCCCGCTTCCCCACGGTGACCGCCTCCTGCCGGGCGGCCGGGATCGACCCCACGTGCGAACCGATCCCGGTGACGCCCGCCGCGCACTACGCCTGCGGGGGCGTGGTCACCGACGTCGACGGGCGCACCGCGGTCCGCGGCCTCTACGCCGCCGGTGAGGTGGCCCGCACCGGACTGCACGGCGCGAACCGGCTCGCGTCGAACTCGCTGCTCGAGGGCCTCGTCGTGGGCGCCCGGGTGGCCCGCGCGGTCATCGCGGACCTGGCCGCACCCCGCCCGGTCCTGGTCGGCACGGCGCCCCTTCCGGTGTTCGCCGTGGCGGATCGGCGGGTCGTGCAGCGGGCGATGAGCGCCGGGGCGGGGATCGGGCGGGACGCCGCCGGGCTCGCGGCCGCATCGGACGCCGTGGAGGCGGCGACCGGCCCGGGGCCGGCGCGCGACCGCGCGGGCGTCGAGGACGCGGCCCTGACGTTGCTCGCCGCCGCGGTGCTCGCGGCCGCAGGCACCCGCACCGAGAGTCGCGGCTGCCACGTGCGCACCGACCATCCCGACCGCGACGACACCTGGCAGCGCGCGAGCCTGCAGGTCCGGCTGGACCGCGACGGGCGCCCGGTCGTGGCCACCGAGGCACTGGCAGGTGCGGCATGACCGGCCGGTCCGGGGCCGGCCCGACGACCGGGCCGCTCGCCGGGAAGGTGACCGCGCCCGATGCGAGGGTCGCCGCCGGGGTCGGCGGTGCCACGGAGATCGGTGTCCCCGACCCCGCCGACCTGCTGCGCGTCGTCCGCACCGCGCTGGCCGAGGACCTGCGCTACGGCCCCGACGCCACCACCGCCGCGACCGTGCCCGCCACCGCCGTCGCGGTCGGCGCGTTCACCGCGCGGTCCGGCGGCGTGCTCGCCGGGGCACCCGCCGTCCGGGCCGTGCTCGACGAGGTCGTCGGTACCTACGACCTGCTGGTCGATCGGCCGGACGGCACCCGCCTCGCCGCCGGCGAGCCCGCGCTGGCCGTCCGTGCCCCCGTCCGGGGCCTGCTGACCGCCGAGCGCACCGCGCTCAACCTGCTCTGCCACCTCTCCGGTGTCGCCACCGCCACCGCCGCCTGGGTCGACGCCGTCGCGGGCACCGGCGCGCGCATCCGCGACACCCGCAAGACCCTGCCGGGCCTGCGGCTGCTGGAGAAGTACGCGGTGCGCTGCGGTGGCGGCGTCAACCACCGGCTCGGGCTCGGCGACGCCGTCCTGATCAAGGACAACCACGTGGCGGCGGCCGGGTCGGTCGGCGCGGCACTCGACCGGGCCCGGGCCGCGGCGCCGGACCTGCCGTGCGAGGTGGAGGTCGACTCGCTCGACCAGCTCGACGAGGTGCTGGCGCTGGGCGCGGAGCTGGTGCTGCTGGACAACTTCTCCGTCGCGCAGACGGCCGAGGCGGTGCGCAGGCGGGGGAGCGCGCCGACGCTGCTGGAGTCGTCCGGCGGGCTGGCGCTGGCCAACGCCCGCGCGTACGCCGAGACGGGTGTGGAGTTCCTGTCGGTGGGGGCGCTCACGCACTCGGTGGCGGCGCTCGACGTCGGCCTGGATCTGCAGCCGTCCGGTCTGCGGGAGTAGGACACCCCCGTCGTGCGGACTCCACCGCCCCGCCTGACCAGTGTGTTCGCCCGGATCGGGGGGACGGACCGGACGGGCGCGGGGCGGTGGGCGCACCGATGCTGCCTGGTGGGTGCCCCGCCGGAGACGGTGCCGGCCGCTGAACGGGCGCCGTCGGGCCGGACACCCGCGGCGCGCCGAACCGGCGATCGTCATCACGCAACCTGCTGAGCAGCACCGGGAACCGTCGGTGCCGCCGACTACCCTGGCCCCATGCTCCGCCGAACGGACCTGCGTGAACGCCCGCTGCCACCCACCGCCGCCCTGCGGGCCCTGCTGCCCCGCGCCGAGGTCGACGTCGACGCGGTCGTCGAGCGGGTGCGCCCGATCGTCGAGGCCGTCCGCGAGCGCGGCGTGGCCGCCGCGCTGGACTTCTCCGAGCGGTTCGACCGGGTGCGGCCGGCCTCGGTCCGGGTGCCCGGGCAGGCGCTGGCCGACGCCCGCTCGGCGCTCGACCCCGCCGTGCGCGAGGCGCTGGAGACCTCGATCGAGCGGGCCCGCGCCGTCCACGCCGACCAGCGGCGGACCGACGTCGTCACCCAGGTCGTGCCCGGCGGGGTCGTCTCCGAGCGGTTCGTCCCGGTGCGCCGGGTCGGGCTGTACGCGCCGGGCGGGCTCGCGGTCTACCCGTCGTCGGTCGTGATGAACGTGGTCCCGGCCCAGGAGGCGGGGGTGGAGTCGCTCGTGGTGGTCTCCCCGCCGCAGGCCGAGCACGGGGGCCTGCCGCACCCCACGGTCCTCGCGGCCGCCGCGCTGCTGGGCGTCGAGGAGGTGTGGGCGGTCGGCGGGGCGCAGGCCGTCGCGCTGCTGGCGTACGGCGGCACCGACACCGACGGGGGAGAGCTGGAGCCGGTCGACATGGTCACCGGCCCGGGCAACGCCTACCTGACCGCCGCCAAGCGGCTGCTGCGCGGGCTGATCGGGATCGACGCCGAGGCCGGGCCCACCGAGATCGCGGTGCTCGCCGACGCCACGGCGGACCCGGTCCACGTCGCGGCGGACCTGGTGTCGCAGGCCGAGCACGACCCGTCGGCGGCGTCGGTGCTGGTCACCACCAGCGACGCGCTCGCCGACGCGGTGGACGGGGAGCTGGATCGCCAGGTCGCGGCCACCAAGCACACCGAGCGCATCCGCACCGCGCTCACCGGCCCGCAGTCCGGCACGATCCTGGTCGACGACGTCGCGGCCGGGCTCGCGGTCGTCGACGCGTACGCCGCCGAGCACCTGGAGATCCAGACGGAGCACGCGCGCGAGGTCGCGCTGCGGGTCCGCAACGCGGGAGCGGTGTTCATCGGGCCGTGGGCACCCGTGTCGCTGGGCGACTACTGCGCCGGCTCGAACCACGTGCTGCCGACCGGTGGCTGCGCGCGGCACTCGGCCGGGCTGTCGGTGCAGACCTTCCTGCGCGGCGTGCACCTCGTCGAGTACACCGAGACGGCCCTGCGCGAGGTCGCGGATCGGGTGGTCACCCTCGCCGCCGCGGAAGACCTCCCCGCTCACGGGCAGGCCGTGACGGCGCGGTTTCGCCAGGACCTTCTTCCAGGAGGGGACGGATGACGGCGGCCGCCGAGCGAGTGGTCGGCTCGGAGGTCACGCTCGACGCCCTCCCGCTGCGCGACGAGCTGCGGGGCAAGACCCCGTACGGCGCCCCGCAGCTCGACGTCGCGGTGCGGCTCAACACGAACGAGAACCCGTACCCGCCGCCGCCGGAGCTGGTCGCCGACGTCACCGCCGCGGCGCACGAGGCCGCCGCCGAGCTGCACCGCTACCCGGACCGCGACGCCGTCGTGCTGCGCGCCGACCTCGCCGCGTACCTCACCGCTGCCACCGGCGTGCCGTTGACCACGGCGAACGTGTGGGCGGCCAACGGGTCGAACGAGATCCTGCAGCAGGTGCTGCAGGCGTTCGGGGGGCCCGGCCGGGTCGCGGCGGGCTTCGTGCCGTCGTACTCGATGCACCCGATCATCGCCGGCGGCACCCGCACCGAGTGGCTGCCGACGCCCCGGCGCGACGACTTCTCCATCGACATCCCGGCCGCCGCGGCGCTGCTCGCCGACCGGGCACCGGACGTGACGTTCCTCACCAGCCCGAACAACCCCACGGGGCAGTCGCTCCTGCCCGGCGAGCTCGCCCAGCTCGTCGACGCCGCCCCCGGCATCGTCGTGGTGGACGAGGCGTACGCGGAGTTCTCCGACCGGCCGGGTGCGGTGCTCCTGCTGCTCACGCACGGGCACAAGCTGATCGTCAGCCGCACGATGAGCAAGGCGTTCGCCTTCGCGGGCGGCCGGCTGGGCTACCTCGCCGCGGCGCCCGCGGTGGTCGAGGCGTTGCAGCTCGTCCGCCTGCCGTACCACCTCTCGTCGTTGACGCAGGCTGCGGCGCGGGCCTCGCTGCGGCATGCTGACGCGACGCTCGGGTCGGTGGCGCTGCTGCGGGCCGAGCGCGATCGGGTGGTCGCCGCGCTCGCGGCGGCGGGCTACGACGTGGTGCCCAGCGATGCGAACTTCGTGCTGTTCGGCCGGTTCGCCGATGCCGCACTGGCGTGGCAGGCGTTCCTGGACCGCGGGGTGCTGATCCGGGACGTCGGGATCGCGCACCGGTTGCGGGTCACGATCGGCACCCCGGAGGAGAACGACGCGTTCCTGCAGGTGGCGAGGGACGTGCTTGCCGGATACGTACTGGCGGAGGAGACGGAAAAGCCATGAGCAGGGTCGGCCGGGTCGAGCGGGTCACGAAGGAGTCGAAGGTCGTCGTCGAGATCGACCTCGACGGCACGGGGCAGACCGACATCGCCACCGGGGTGCCGTTCTTCGACCACATGCTGGACTCGCTGGGCAAGCACGGGGCGTTCGACCTGACCGTGCACGCGGCGGGTGACGTCGAGCTGGACGCCCACCACACGGTCGAGGACACCGCGATCGTGCTCGGCCAGGCGCTGCGCCAGGCGCTGGGCGACAAGCGCGGCATCCGCCGCTTCGGCGACGCGTGGATCCCGATGGACGAGGCGCTCGCGCACGCCGTCGTCGACGTCTCCGGCCGGCCCTACACCGTGCACACCGGCGAGCCGAAGTACATGCGGCACTTCGTCGTCGGCGGGCACTACGCGACGGTGCTGAACAAGCACGTGTTCGAGTCGCTGGCCTTCCACGGCCACCTCGCCCTGCACGTGCGCGTGCTGGAGGGCCGCGACCCGCACCACATCACCGAGGCCGAGTTCAAGGCGATCGCCCGTGCGCTGCGGGCGGCCACCGAGCGCGACGAGCGGATCACGGGCATCCCGTCCACCAAGGGCGCGCTCTGACCGGAGAGCGCGGCGAGTCGGAGACCGGCCCCGACAGTCAGCGCGAGTGTGGCACCGAGGTCGGGCAGGCGTCCCCCGTGACCGGGCAC
>JAEUJO010000072.1 GCA_016794615.1 Pseudonocardia sp.
CGGCGGATGTCGCGGCCGAGCGCGGCGGCCGCCTTCAGGTAGCCCTCGGGCTCGGGCTTGCCCGCCTCGACCGCCTCCGCCGACACCAACACCTCAGGGATGGGCAGGCCGGCCGCCGTGAGGCGGGCCCGCATCAGATCCCGCGAGCCCGAGGTCACGGCCGCCCAGCGATCGGCGGGAAGGCGACGCAACAGGCCCTGCGTTCCCGGAAGCGCTCTCACGTCATCCATGTCCGCCAGGTCCCACTGTTCGATCTCGGCCGTCGCCGCCGCCAGCTGGCCGGCGGGGAGGAACATGCCCAGCGTGTCCTCGGTGCGTCGCCCGTGGCAGATGCGGAGGACCTCGTCGGCGTCGATGCCGTGCTTCGCGGCCCAGGTCGTCCACGTCCGGATGACCGCGGCGGTGGAGTCCACCAGCGTTCCGTCGATGTCGAACAGGACCGCGTCGACGCGAAAGCGCATGGCAGCCACGCTACGGGAGCCGCCTGGCCGGGGCTGTCCTCCCCGAGACGTCGATCGGCTTGGCGATCGCGGTGTGCGACGGAACAAGATGGACGGCCGCCGTGGTCGACCGACGTCGATCTCGTCGGGCCGGGCCGGGCAACGCGCTCAGCTCGACGTCCGGCCGTCGTCTGCAGGCTCGGAGCTGTTGTCGCGGGTCTCGTGCGCGGTGAGTGTCCAGGACACCCGAGGCCGGGGGGCGTAGTCGCAGCGGGTGCCCATGTGCACGGTGTCTCGAAGGTGCTGGGCCAGCTGGGGGTGTACCTGGGCGATTTTGGACAGGGCATCGCGGACCCGGGCGCTGACGGTCTTGCGGGCACGCTCGGCGGGATCACCGAGACGGCGGGCACGTCCGCCCAATCCTGTCGCGGCAGCGAGCTCGTGGATCAGTGCTGCACGCTCGGCACGGAAGGTCTCGACTTCGGTGGAGCCGACCTCCTCGGCCTCATCGATCTGCGTGTCGAGGGCACGGAGCCGGGCCTTGTACCGGGTTCTGGCCGTGTCGTCGAGCACCGGATCGGCACCCCCGCGCGACGGTTCCACGCCGAGCAGCGAGAAGACGTGGACATCGCGTCCCTGGGCTCCGATCAAGGCGGCGAGGTCGCGCAGACCCTTGGCGTCGGGGAGCTGGGCGCGGGCCCCCTGGAACCCGAGGTGCCAGAGCCCGTTGACGAAGCGGAACTCGTTGCCGGTCGGGTCGGGTGTGGTGGCTGACAGGGCGGCGAGGGCCTGCTCGGACAGCCGTGCCCAACCGGCGGCCCCGAGCCGTCCGTGCAGGGCTACCGCGGCGCGGAAGTGCCCCTCGGCCGCGGACACGTCTCCGAGGGACGCGGCCAGCGCACCAAGGTGGTGGTCAACGGCGGCATGGTAGGAGGCACAGCCGGCGACCAGCACGTGGCCGCCGGCAAGTGGCAGCAGCCGCTGGTAGGTCCAGGACCGCTGCGCGGTGTTGCCGGCGACGGCGAAGACCACGGCCGCGGCGGCGAGTCCTTCGGTACCGGTCGCCTCGACGATGTCGAGCACGCTGAAATCGCCCAACGCGGCGCGGGCGGCACGAACGTCGCCCCGGGCCGCGGGTGGCCACGCCTTGAAGACCGGGAACATCGGCCAGAGCGGGTCAAAGGGCGCCAGCTCCAGATCCGGTTCGGGTACACCCAAGGCGACCAGTGACCATCGAGACGTGCAGAAGCAGGCCACGGCGTCCGGCTCGCCGATCGCCCGGCCGAGCTGGAGCGCCTGTTCCCCGAGCCGTGCCGCCTCGTCGGCCCGGCCGACCAGTTGAGCGAGGGTGGCCCGTCGGCTGAGGGCGCCCCACCGTCCTCGCGCATGCCCCAGCCCTTCAGCGAGGGAGATGTAGGTCGACAACTCCGCACGCCCGGCGGGGTCGCCGAGCTCGATCAGCGCGGCAGCACGCAGTAGGTGGGCCTCGGCAGCCAGGTCGGCGTCACCGCTCGAGATCGCCGCGGCCAACATGTCGCCGATGATGGGCAGCCGCTCCACCGCAGTGCCTGGCCGCCACATCGAGTCCTGGAGCGCGAGCTTCGCGACCGCTACCGCATGGGTGTCACCTGCTGCGGTGGCGAGGTTGACGGCTCGGACCGCCACCCGGATCGTCTCGGCATCCGGGGCCCGGATCGTGCCGTGTCGCATCTCACGCGCCAGCGCGGCGGCCACCCGTGACTGCAGGGTCAACGATCCGTCGCCCCGCTCCAGCAGCCGGGCCACGGCATGCAGCAGCTCGATCACCTCAGCACTTTCGCCACCCGACCGGTGTCCCAGCGCGTGGAGCCCCAGAGCGGCGTGCGCGAGCGTCGCCGCGTCACCTCGCGCTCGGGCGGTGTCTGCTGCCTCCCGATAGCACTCGCCGGCCCGCTCCGACTGCCCGGACCGTTCGAGCGCCGCGGCCAGCTCGAGCAGCAGGGCCAGGCGCTCATCGACGCGCGCCGCGGACCCGAGCCTGTCGAGGACATCGAGTGCACGCAGGTAGTGCATGCAGGCGTCGTCGTGGCCGAGCCGGGCCGTTGCCACCCGCGCGGCGCGGATCGAATAGTCGATCGCGGCCTGCTGTGCTCGCGCACCGGCCGCCATGAAGTGCGCGGCGATCCGCGCCGCGTTGGCTGACCGAGCCTCCAGTGCTCGCCCCACACTGAGGTTGATCTCGGCCCGGGTCGACGGGCTCAGGCCGTCGAGAACGGTTTCCCGATAGAGGTCGTGGGTGAATCGGGGCGCGCCGCCGACGACGTCGACGACACCGGCGCGGCGCGCTTCCGCCAACACCGTGGCGCCGTCGGTCTCGGTTCGCGCCGCACCGCACCGGGTCAGCAGGCCCATGTCGATGTCACGCCCGGCGACCGCGGCCCAGTCGAGCAACCGCACGCACTCGGTCGAGAGCCGGGCCAACCTGCGGCGGAGTATCTCGGCGATACTGGCCGGGATGTGTGCATGGTCCTGCCATCTGCCCTGCGCCACGAGCAGTCTGGTCAGCTCTCGGACGAAGAGCGGGTTGCCCCCGCTCCGCCGCCACATCTCGCCGCTCACTCTCGCGGCCACGGCCGGGCCGGCGATCACGGTGACCAAGGCCTCGACGTCGGCCGGATCGAGAGCCGCGAGCGGGAGCTGTTGCGCGCGGCCGGCCAGCCCACGGAGCTGGTCAGACGCTTCCACGTCACGGTAGGCACCGAGCAGCAGCACCCGGCTCATCGTCAGCGTCCGGGCGAGGAACCCGAGCAACCGCAATGACGGCTCGTCCGACCACTGGAGATCGTCGAGGACGACCAGCACCGGCCGCCGCCCGGCGAGGGTCCGCAAGGAGCGGGAAACCGCCTCGAACAGCCGGAACTGCGCATCCGCGGCGGTGACGCTGCTCGACGTGGCCGGGCCGGCGCCGGCGTCGAGCAGCCAACCTGCCTCACCGAGCTCGGTCACCGGCAATCCGCTCGCGCGGAGGACCTGGGACCAGGGCCAGTACGGTGGCGTTCCGTCGCCCTCCCAGCAGGTCGCCGGGAGGACGAGCGCCTCGGGTCCGGCTTGGCCGATCAGCGCCCCGAGAACCGCGGTCTTGCCGATCCCGGCATCGCCGCTGACCATCAGGAACTGACCGGCACCGGCCAGGGCGTCGTCGACGACGAGTGCGGCCGCTGCCAATGCCGCTGCCCGTCCGAGGAGCCGTTGTGCCGGGGCCACCCGGCCATCATCGCTGGTCAGGGGCGAAGCTCCAAGATCAGGTTCATCGGTGCCTCGACGCTGGACCTGCGGACTCGGGTGAGGCCGGCCTCCCGGGCCAGCGCGCAGAGCCGCTTCTCACCGGCTTGGGCGCCCAGCGGCTCCGATGAGGTGGTCGTCCGCTGCGAGACCGCATTGGGTGTACACGCGAGTGTCGATACGGCGTAGAACATCCGACCGACCGGGGTGAGATTGCCCTGCACATCGTCGGCGGCCACCGGCTCGAACACCAACACCGCGCCCGTGGATGCGAGCGCCGCTCTGGACGCGCGAAGTGCGGCGGCGGCGTCCCCGATGTCGTGCAACGAGTCGAAGAAGGTGATCAGATCGTAGTCGCCACCGGCCAGCTCGGTGGCCGCTACGACCTCGAACCGGGCGTTGCCGACGCCGGTCGCGGCAGCCTCGGCGCGCGCATGCGCGATCGAGGCGTCGTGATAGTCGATGCCCAGCACGGTGGCCGCCGGATACAACTGGGCAATCCCCAACGTCGGCGTCCCATAGCCGCAGCCCACGTCCACCACCGAGCCACCGCCGGCCAGAACGGACGCGACGTCGCTCAGCTGGTCGATCGCCGCAGCGATCAGGCCGGTCGGCAAGGCGACCCGCGTGAACGCATTGGTGCCGTGCCAATGCTCAGCGGTGCGCTGGTGCCAACCGAATCCCTGACCGGTGCAGAACGCCTCGCTGAACGCGCCGAACCCCTCGCCCATCGATGACATCATCGTGGCTGCCGCATCGACCAGTGCCCCACCCGGTCCGTCGTGGATCGCGGCGGCGACCGCGTCCGGGAGCTGGAACGTCCCTCGGTCCGGCTCGTAATCGAGATACCCCCCGGCGGCTTGGGCGCGCAGCCACTCACGAACCAGTGCCGGATCGACGAGGACCTTGGCGGCCACCTCCTCGGTGGTCAACGGTCCGGCACCCGCCAGCGCGGCCCACAGGCCGCTGCGCGTCCCCAGGGACGTCAGCAGCACCCCCAAAGCGCCGCCCAGTTCGGTCATGATCTTGCCCATCTGCGCCTCGACCGCCGCGTCCATGTCCTGCGCCGCGCGGTGATCGGCTCCGTGCTGCTCAACCGTGTTCACGACATCACCC
>JAEUJO010000191.1 GCA_016794615.1 Pseudonocardia sp.
CCCGTCCAGTGACGTTGGTCGGGTTGTCGGTGGATCCAGGCGTTCGTCCGGCAAGGCGGAGGAAGGCCCTCGTACCGGGCGTACTCGGGCCTTCCGACAACGCAGCCGGCGGGCGGTTGGGCCGCCGGGAAGCTGGGTGAACGTTGCTGGACGGGGCACTAATCATTCCAGCTGTGGATCTCCGCCTCGCTCCCGGCGTTGATCCACAGGACACGCGTGGGATCCACAGGACACGCGTTAGGTTGTGCGGTCATGGACGGCAGGGCCCGGCGCGCGACGGTCGTGGAGCTCACTCCGCCGGGTCTCTACGCGCTGCTGAAGCTGCGGGTCGACGTCTTCGTGGTCGAGCAGCGCTGCGCCTACCCGGAACTCGACGGCCGCGACCTCGAACCGGGCACGGTCCACCTGTGGCTCGGTCCGGACGATGCCCCCGTGGCCGCCCTGCGGCTCCTGGCCGAGCCGGGCGGGGAGCGGCGGATCGGGCGGGTGTGCACCAGCCTGTCGGCTCGCGGGCAAGGGTTGAGCAGGCGCCTGCTGACGGCCGCGCTGGCGGAGGTCGGTGACGCGCCGTGCGTGCTCGACGCCCAGGAGCACCTCACCCGGCTGTACGGTGAGTTCGGCTTCGTCGCGAACGGGCCCGGCTACGACTGGGACGGGGTTCTGCACGTGCCCATGCGCCGCCCGTCCGGGCGTGCCCGACCGATCGCACCCAGGGAAGAGGACACGGGGACATGAGCGACGACGCGGGACGCGGGCGTCCGGGACGTCCGACGGCGCACGGCAGCGCGGGGCCGGTCGACCCGATGGCGGACCCGGCCACGGACCCCGGAATGCGCCTGCCCGTCCCGGCCGGCGAGGAACCCACACAGCCGGTCCCGGCCCCGGACACCGCTCCCGCCCGGCGCTCCCGAAGCGGCGGGCTCTGGGTCGGGCTGATCCTCTCCGCGCTGGTCCTGCTGCTCCTGCTGGTGTTCATCCTGCAGAACGGCGCACCGGTGCAGATCTCCTTCTTCGCCTTCCGGGGCACTCTGCCGGTCGGCGTGGCGTTGCTGCTGGCGGCGATCCTGGGCATCCTGCTCGTCGCCATCCCCGGCAGCGTGCGGATCCTGCAGTTGCGGCGCGCCGCCCGGCGCGGGGCCCGCCCGGAGCGCTGACGGTGCTGCGCCTCGAGGGCCGCCCGGTCCCGGTCGTCGGCCGGGCGCGCGTGTACGTGTGCGGGATCACCCCGTACGACACGACCCACCTCGGCCATGCGGCCACATTCGTCTGGGGTGACCTCGCCGCCCGGGTCCTGCGGCAGGCCGGTGTGGACGTCGAGACGTGCCGCAACGTCACCGACGTCGACGACGTCCTCGACGCCGCCGCGGCCGTCGCGGGGTCGCGGTTCGACACCTTCGCGGCGGTCCAGCAGTTCCGGTTCGACCGCGACATGGCCGCTCTCGGCGTGCGCAGACCCACCCACGAACCGCGCGCGCACAACTTCGTCCCGCAGGTCGAGGCGCTGGCCGCAGCCCTGCTCGAGGCCGACGCCGCCTACGAACGCGGAGGTACCGTCTGGTTCCGGGGGGCGGAGGTGGCGGCCCGGGCCGGGCTGGACGCGACGACGGCGCGCGCGTTGGCGCGTGAGTTCGGCGAGGACCTCGACGGTGTCGGAACGCCCGGGGACCGGGACGACTGGGCGGATGTCGCGGTCTGGCGGGCGGCGGGGCCGGGTGCCGGGACGACCGAGCCCGCCTGGCCCAGCCCGTGGGGGGACGGACGGCCGGGCTGGCACGCCGAGTGTGCCGCGATGGCGCTGACGACCTTCGGGCCGGCGCTGGACCTGCACGTCGGTGGTGCTGACCTGCGCTACCCGCACCACGCGTACGAGGCGGCGATGGCCGAGGCCGTCACCGGGGTGACGCCGTTCGCGCGCGCCTGGATGCACATCGGCATCGTGCAGGTGGGTGGGGAGAAGATGGCCAAGTCAGCGGGCAACCTCGTGCTCGTGGGCGACGTCGTCGAGCGGTATCCGCCCGCGGTACTGCGGCTGCTGCTCCTCGACCGGCCGTGGGCGCAGCCGTGGGACTTCGAGCCCGCCGGGCTGGACCGCGCCGCGGACCGCCTGCAACGGCTGTACGCGGCGGCGGCCCGCGGGACGGACGGCTCACCGTCGGCGAGCAGCGCCGTCATGGCCGCGTTGTCGGCGAACCTGGACGTGCCGGCGGCCCTGGCCGTCGCCGAGACCGACGGCGGGGCGGCGGCCCGGCTGGCCCTGTCGGTGCTCGGCCTCAGCTGACCGGCCCGACGCCCCGATGGTCAGGCGGCGCGGCGGGAACGGCCGCCACCGCTGCGCCGGCCGTCCGGCCGGCCTCGACCGGCCGATCCGGACCGCTTCCGCGGTGCGTTCTGCGCGGGCTTCGGCGGCTCGGCCACCGGGACACCGCTCGGGGTCCGGGCCCCGGTGATCCGGGTCAGCGCCGTGTCCCCGGGAACGACCTCGGTGCTGGTGGCGCGCACGCCCGCCAGGCGGGTCAGCCGGTCCACCTCGCGGCGCTCGGGCGGGGTCACCATCGTGACCACGGTGCCCGACTCGCCGGCCCGCGCCGTCCGACCGGCGCGGTGCAGGTAGTCCTTCGGGTCGGCAGGCGGGTCGACGTGCACGACGAGGCTCACGTCGTCGATGTGGATGCCCCGCGCGGCCACGTCCGTGGCCACCAGGACCGGGGTGCGGCCGTCCTTGAACTCGGCGATCGCGCGGTTGCGGGCGTTCTGCGCCTTCCCGCCGTGGAGCGCTCCGGCGGCGATCCCGTCCCGGCGCAGCGTCTTCACCAGCCGATCCACGCCGTGCTTGGTGCGGACGAACAGGATGGTGCGCCCGTCCCGCGCGGCGATCTCGGTGACGACGCGCGGCTTGGCGGTGGTGTCGACGACGAGCAGGTGGTGGTCCATCGTCTCGACCTGCGCGGTGGCCGAGGCGACCGCACGGGTCACCGGATCGTGCAGGTAGCGGCGGACCAGGGTGGCGACCTCGCCGTCCAGCGTCGCGGAGAACAGCAGCCGCTGCCCGCCCGTCGGGGTGAGGTCGAGGATGGCGCGGACCTGGGGCAGAAAGCCCATGTCGGCCATCCGGTCGGCCTCGTCGATCGCGGTGACCTCGATCGCCGACAGGTCGCAGGTGCGCTGGTTGGTGTGGTCGGTCAGCCGGCCCGGTGTGGCGACCAGCAGGTCGACCCCGCGCTGCAGCTCGGTGGCCTGCCGGTTGAACGACATGCCGCCCACGACCGAGGTGACGGTCAGGCTCAGCGCCTTGGCGTAGGGCGCCACGGCGCCGACGATCTGCTGCGCGAGCTCGCGGGTCGGGACGAGGACGAGGCCACGGGGGCGCCGGGCCTGAGCCCGGCCGCCGGCGAGCCGGGACAGCAGCGCGAGGCCGAAGGCCAGCGTCTTGCCCGAGCCGGTCTGGCCGCGGCCGAGCAGGTCACGCCCGGCGAGGGTCTCCGGGAGGGTGGCCGCCTGGATCGGGAACGGAGCGGTGAAACCACCGGCCGACAGCGCCCGCAGCACGGGTTCGGGCAGGCCGAGGTCGGCGAAGGACGGCATCCCGGTCTCCGGGACGGTCCACAGGACCTCCGGCGGCATCGCGGTGGCGAGGGCCGGGGAGGGGCCGCCGGTACCGCGGGAACCGCGGGACGAGCGGGATCGGCCGCCGCCCGAGGGACGGCGGGACGACGAGGCGTTCGACGTGCGCGGGGCACGGCGAGCGAAGGGGGAAGACACACGAACCTCCGGGACGTGGCACGTCGCGGCAGGAGGTGGCAGCACCGATACGGCGGCGCTGATGATCACTCCGGACGAGCCCGGGCGCACATGACGCCCTGATGAGTGGTGCAGGTGCGCCCGCGATGACGGTCTCTCAGAGAACGTTTCGAACCACCCTTGGCGTGCAGGCACGCGGACCGGGGTTCGAACCGCCCTCCCGGCCGGTACGGCCGGGCGCTCGTGATCAAGCATACGCGACGCCCGGCCGATCGGTCCGCCGCCCTCACCCTCGATCGGTGTGACCTTCCCGGGCATGTGAGGTTGTCAGCGAGCTGCTCGCCGAGGGAATGTGCAGGTCCGCGCACAACTCCTCGACGAGCGTGGCCGCTGCGTCCCCCGCGGCGGGCAGCCCGCGTGCGGCGAACCAGTCGGCGACCCGGGACACGTCCCGCGCGAGGTACACCGGCCCCTGCGGATTGCCGACCACGTCGACGACCTGCGGCAGGTCGATCACCACGAGCCGGCTCGACACACCGTCCGAGCTGTCCACGAGCAGGTTGAACGCCGACAGGTCGCCGTGGGTGAGGCCGTGACGGGCCAACCCGCGCAGGGTGTCGGCGAGCTGGCGCCACAGGTCCGCAAGCAGGCCCGGGTCCGGCCGCAGCTGCGCCAGGCGCGGTGCGGCCGACCCGTCGGGTGAGCCGACGAACTCCAGCAGCAGCTCGGAGCCGGTCAGCGACACCGGGTAGGGCACGGCGACGCCGTCGCTCCACAGCCGGGACAGCGCGGCGAACTCGGCGGCCGCCCACTGCCCCGCGAGCAGGTCGCGGCCGAAGTCCGTGCGCCGGGCCATCGCCCGCGTCTCGCGCGAGCGGCGGACCCGGCGGCCCTCGACGTAGCCGGCGTCGCGGTGGAACATCCGGTGCTCGGCGCTGCGGTAGCGCTTCGCGGCGAGCAGGACGCCGTGCCCGGTGCCGGGGGCCGAGCGTTCGACGAGATGGACGTCGGCCTCCTTGCCGGTCTTCAGCACGCCGAGCTCCGTGTCGACGGCGGCGTGGTCGGTGATCACCCATGGCGGCCGGGGTCGGGGACCGTGCAGCGCACCGTCCCAGGTGGACCAGCGATCGCCGGTGGGCGGGCCGTCGATGTCGACGCCGGCGCGCCCGTCGAGGTCGACGGGGGCCGGGCTGCGCCGATGGCGGTGGACGGGTTCGTCGTCGTCGAAGCGGCGACGGCGGTTCTTGGCAGGTCGTGCTTCGAGATCGTGCTCGCGCAACGCGGGTTCTCCAGACGGGAGGTGCCCGCCGGCCGCGGTTCATGGTGGCGGCGTCGAGGAGCGTGCGGACGACCCTCGGGGCGCGCGGTGCGCGCCGACCGGTGCCTTCACGCCCTCTCAGGCGGGCGGAACAGGGGGACGGGTGCAGGTCACGTCCCGGACGGCGGTCGACATGACGCACCTCCTGTGTTCTCCGCCGGCGGCCCGGCTCGATGTGGGCGAGTCTTGCGCCTCCCCGCGACGGACGACAACCGGTTTTCTGCACCCTCTCGGTGCGGTGGTACCCCGGTCGCCCTCGACGCCCGTGCACACGTCCGACGCTCGTGCACACCGCAGCGCTACCGTGCACAGCGTACGAGGTGTGCACGGGCCGGCCGAGGTGTGCACGGGCGGTGACTGCCGCCCGTCAGGCCGCGACGATCAGGTCCAGGTGGGTCGGGCCGGTGCGCTCCACGCGCATCCCGGCGCGCCGGGCGACGGCCGCCACCCCGGCGGCATCCGAGGGCTCGGCGCGCGTCACCGCGAGCGCCCGCGCCAACCGGCCCTTGTGCGCCTTGTTGACGTGGCTCACCACGGCCCGGCTGCCGTCGGCGCGTTCCGCCAGTACGTTCACGGTCACCGCGCCCGGAGCGCGGCCGAGCGCGGCGTACGACCCGGACCGCAGGTCGACGACCGTCTCGCCCGCGGACAGCGCCGCGAGGACGGGATCGAGCAGCGGTCGCCAGCGGGCCGCGAGCGTGGGGCGGCCGGGCAGCGCCGAGCCGGCGGACAGCCGGTAGGCCGGCACCGGGTCGGTCGCGCGTACCAGCCCGAACAGCGCCGACCCGACCATCAGCCGGGTCGCTGCCCGCGCGGCCGCGGCACCCCGCAGCGACCCGGCGTCGAGTGCGTCGTAGAGCACGCCGGTGTAACGGTGCAACGCGGGCAGGGTCGGTGAGCCCACCAGAGCGGCGTTGCGGGCGATCTCGTCGTCCTGCCGGGGCGAGAGCCCCAGCGCCGCACGGCTCGCGATGACGTCCCGCGCCAGCTCGACCAGCTCGTCCACCAGCACCTTGCGCAGCGGATCCAGCTCCGGGAACGACAGCGCCGACATCGCGAGGGGCGGTCCGGCGCCGTCGGCGCGCTTGGCCTCCGACGGCGGCAGCAGGACGAGCACGGCGCCCACGGTAGCCGCCGTGCATCCGCTGCCCGGCCGGCGACCGGGCAGCGCGGGACGCGTGCCGCCGGCGCGCCCGACGGTCAGCGGATCTTCGCGCCGTACACGCGCTTCACCTGCATCGCCATGAGCACCCGCCGGTCGGCCACCATCGCCGTGCGGTACTCGGCCCAGTCCGGGTGCTCGCCCGCGGCCGCGCGGTAGTAGTCGACGAGTGCCTGCACCTCCGGCCCGTCCGGGTCCGTGCCCGGCCCCGTGAGCGTCACCGTGCCCTCCGCCGTCGCCCACGACCAGCCGTCGCCGCTCGTCACCTCGAGCGCGGCTCGCGGATCACGGCGGAGGTTCGCCGTCTTCGCGCGTCCCTCCGTCATCGAGACGTAGAGGACGCCGGCCTCGCGGTCGTAGTACGGGGTGACGGGGGAGAGCTGTGGCCGCCCGTCCGCCTTGATGGTGGCGAGCACCCCCAGCCGGGACGCGGCGAGCAACTGGTGCGGGTCGAAGTCGGTGAGCGTGGTCACACACTGCGCAACACGCTGCATCACGGCGCGCATTCCGTGCCCAGTGCTCCGTGACGTTCAGTGCTCCGTGACGCTCAGTGCTCCGCGACGCAGAACTCGTTGCCCTCGGGATCGGTCAACGTCGTCCACACCAGACCCTCGGCGTCGCCACCGCGCTCGCCGACGACCTCCGCGCCCAGCCCGACGAGGCGCTCCACCTCCGCGAGGCGCTCCCCGGGCGCCGCGCCGAGGTCGAGATGCAGCCTGTTCTTGCCCGCCCGCTTCTCGGGCACCCTCTGGAACCCGAGCACCGGGCCGCCCGCGGGGGGCGGGGCGAGCATCACGAACTCGCCGTAGTCGCCGGAGACGGTGGTGCCCAGGGCGGCCGCCCAGAACGAAGCGAGCGCTTTCGGGTCAGCGCAGTCCGTGGTGACCATGCCGATCGCGAGTGTCATGTCGGCCTCCTTGAAGAGGTGTCCGTCGTCACGGCGCAAGCTAGCGCCCGGCACCGACAAGAACGGGCCGTCGGGCTTCGAGCCGAACCTGGGCGACGGCCGTCGGGGGGCGTCGCTACCCTTCGCAGGGTGCTGACCAGGATGTCGTCGCTGTTCCTGCGGACCCTGCGGGAGGATCCGGCAGACGCGGAGGTGCCGAGCCACAAGTTGCTCGTCCGCGCCGGCTACGTTCGCCGCGTCGCGCCGGGGATCTACTCCTGGCTGCCGCTGGGGCTGCGGGTGCTGCGCGCCGTCGAGCAGGTCGTGCGCGAGGAGATGGACGCCATGGGCGCCCAGGAGATCCAGTTCCCCGCGCTGCTGCCCCGTGAGCCGTACGAGACCACGCACCGGTGGACCGAGTACGGCCCGAACATCTTCCGGCTCAAGGACCGCAAGGGCGGCGACTACCTGCTCGGGCCCACGCACGAGGAGCTGTTCACCCTCGTGGTCAAGGGCGAGTACGCGTCGTACAAGGACTACCCGGTCGTCCTCTACCAGATCCAGACCAAGTACCGGGACGAGGAGCGCCCCCGGGCGGGCATCCTGCGCGGACGGGAGTTCCTCATGAAGGACTCCTACTCGTTCGACCTGACCGACGAGGGCCTGGCCGAGTCGTACGCCAAGCACCGCGACGCCTACATCAAGATCTTCGACCGGCTCGGGCTCCGGTACGTGATCGTGTCGGCGATGTCGGGAGCGATGGGCGGCTCGGCAAGCGAGGAGTTCCTGGCCGAGTCGGAGACCGGGGAGGACACCTTCGTCCGCGGCCCCGGCGGGTACGCCGCGAACGTCGAGGCGGTCATCACGCCCGCGCCCCCGGCACAGCCGGTTGCCGGCAAGCCGCCCGCGCAGGTGCACCACACGCCCGGCACACCCACGATCGAGACGCTGGTCGCCTGCCTGAACGCCGCGGACCTCGGCCGGACCTTCACAGCAGCGGACACGCTGAAGAACGTGCTGATCAAGACCCGGCTGCCGGGTGCGGACGGCTGGGAGCTGCTCGCCGTCGGCGTGCCCGGCGACCGTGAGGTCGACATGAAGCGCCTGGTGGCGACGCTCTCGCCCGCCGAGGTCGCGCTGCTGGAGGAGGCCGACTTCGCGGCGCACCCGTTCCTCGTCAAGGGGTACATCGGGCCGGGCGCGCTCGCGGCGAACGGCGTCCGCTTCCTCGTCGACCCCCGGATCGTCACCGGCACGGCGTGGGTGACGGGTGCGGACAAGGCCGATCATCACGTCGTGGACCTGGTGGCGGGGCGGGACTTCACCCCGGACGGCACGATCGAGGCCGCCGAGGTGCGCGCGGGCGACCCGTCACCCGACGGCACCGGGGTGCTCGAGGCCGCCCGCGGCATCGAGATCGGGCACATCTTCCAGCTCGGTCGCAAGTACGCCGACGCCTTCTCCCTCGACGCGCTCGGCCCGGACAGCAAGCCCGTCCGGATCACCATGGGCTCCTACGGGATCGGGGTCTCGCGCCTGGTGGCTGCGATCGCGGAGCAGTGCCACGACGAGCACGGCCTGGTCTGGCCGCGCTCGGTGGCGCCGTTCGACGTGCACCTGGTCGCTGCCGGCAAGCAGGCCGAGATCCGGGAGGGTGCCGAGGCGCTCGCCGCCCGGCTCGACGCCGCGGGGCTGCGTGTCCTCCTCGACGACCGGACGGCGTCGCCGGGGGTGAAGTTCGCCGACGCCGAGCTGGTGGGCGTGCCGACGATCGTCGTGGTCGGCCGCGGGCTCGCGTCCGGGGTGATCGAGGTCAAGGACCGGAAGACAGGGGAGCGGACGGAGGTCGCGCTCGGGTCGGCGGTCGAGCACCTCAGCATGTCCTGCGGAGCAACGCAGCAGCGGAGCACGGCGTTGCTCCACAGCTGAGGTGGCGGTGACGGTGGAGCCGACGGGCAAGCGCTGACGTGGGTCGCGTGCCTCCTCGGTGACCCGCCCGCAGGTGCGCACGCGTCACGGCGGGCCGAGGCGCGCGCCGGCGAGCACGGTGTCCAACGCCGCCCGGTCCGGCGTGGCGGGCTGCGCGGGACCGCCCTCGACGTCTCCGGCGACGAGCAGGACGGCGGCTCCTCCGTCGACCGGCGCGGCCAGCGCGAGCACGGTCCCGCCGGTCGCCGCACAGCCGCCGCGCCCGCCGGGGGCGCGGACCGTGGCCTCGGTGACGGTGCCGTCGACCGGCCCGTCCGGCCCCGCGACCCGCACGGGTCGCGGCGGTGCGATGGCGACCTCCGGCGGGGTACCGTCCGGCGCGGCGTACGCGGTGTCGGCGAACCACCGGGCGACGCGCTCGCCGCGGTCGGCGGGCCCGGCGGAGGCGTCGGTGGGCAGCAGCGCTGCGGCGGCGAACCCGCGGAGGTGCTGCTCGCCGTCGCAGGCGTAGCCCGGTCCGTGTACGACACCGGTGAGTGACGGCGCGCCCATGGCGGCGTCGGCGTCGGCGGGCGCGGCACTCCAGCCCGGCGGCGGCACGTAGGACAGGAACGGTGTCGTCACCGTGCCTTCGGACGCCCCGAAGGCGCGCAGGGCGAGCGGCACGCCGACGGCGAGAACGAGCGCGGCGACGGCGGTCAGCGCGATGATCCCGCCCGGTGAGAGGGGGACGGGGAGCCGCCACCCCGGGCGCAGCGGGCGCGGCCGGGCCGTACGCCGCACGGGGGTGCCGGCAGGAGTGTCGATGGCCGCCGACCAGGGCAGCACCGCGGGCGGCGGCGGTTCCGGCCACCACGGAGGCGGCTGCCCGGCCCGTCCGGCTCCGGCTGCCCCGCGACCATCCACGACCCGGAGGCTAGATCTTCGGTAGGGCTCCGCGTGGCCTTTCCGGAGAATCAGCCCGGCAGGAACGACAACCGGACCGACCGCACCGGGTTGTCACCGTTGGTGTCCACCAGGCAGACCGACTGCCAGGTGCCCAGCGCCATGCGCCCGTTCAGCACGGGCACCGACACCGACGGCGCCACGATCGCCGGCAGCACGTGGTCACGGCCGTGGCCGGGGCTGCCGTGGCGGTGGCGCCAACGGTCGTCGGCGGGCAGCAGGTCGCGCAGCGCGGCGAGCAGGTCGGTGTCGCTCCCCGCGCCCGTCTCGATCACCGCCAACCCCGCGGTGGCGTGCGGCACCCACACGTTGAGCAGGCCCTCGCGTGCGCCCATCGAGCGCAGGAAGCCGTCGATCTCGCCGCCGAGGTCGACGACCGCCTCGCGTCCTCCGGTCCGGATCTCCACCACGGTGCTGTCCACCCGGCGGACCCTATGCCGGAACAGCGTGGGAGACGATGGGTCAGGGACGGCCGGGGAAGACCGGGACGGCGGGTTGCGATCCGATGGCCGCGCGCCACCGGGCACAGCGGGCCGCCGTGTCGATGAGCGCCTGGAGGCCGGCTCGGCGGAGCGCCCGGTCGGTGCTGCGTTCCAGGACGAAGCGCCACGCCGCGGCGGCGTCCGTCTCGGCCGTGACGAGCAGCCCGCCCGCCGATGCCGCGTCCGTCACGGGCTGTGGGGTCGCGTAAGCAGGCTGGGCGGACACCGGACGTTGCCCGAGCCGGGTGAGCGTCACCTCGATCTGGGCGCGCAGCTCGCGGTGCGCCGCGGCGTCGGTGCGGGCGGTGGCCACCTGGGCGGGGGGCAGGAAGGCGAGGGCGAGTGAGTAGCACCAGAGCGCCGCGTGCTCGGTGCCCAGGACGTCCTGCAACGCCCCGACCGCCACGTCGTCCGGCCGTGCCGACCTGCCACTCATGCGGCCCCCTCCGCGTCGTGCCGCCCCGGGCTCACGCGAGCACCGCCGCGTAGGTCGCGCAGCACGCGGCGATCGAGGCGACGAGGCCGACCCGCTCGACGGGCAGGTCCGGCACCAGGTCTGCGGCGCCGCGCTGCGCCGCCGCGACGGCATCCCGAACCTGCTCGACGGTGGCCGCCGGTGCGGGAGCGGCCGTTCCCGTGGCACCCGCCGGGGCGGTCGGCCCGGCGGTGCCGACAGCCGGCGCCGTGGACGGTGTGCCCGTGCTCGGCGCTCCGCCCACGCGCACGATCTCGGCGTCCAGCGCCGCCGCGTGCTCGGTGCGTGCGGCGCGCAGCGGGTCGATCCGGGCGGCCACGGCCGGGTCCGCGGCGATGAGTGCGGCGGTCAACGCGACGTCCGCCCGTGCCGCGTCCGCGAGCGCGACCAGCGGATCCGGCCGGTCGCGGCGCTCGGTCGTGGCACCGCCGCAACCGGCGACGACCGTCGCCGCGGCGGGCAGCGCCAGCATCAGCTGCAGGACGCGGCGGCGGCCCAGGGTCGGGCGGAGCCCGGCCTGCGCCACCGCTCGCGACCCGGGCCGGCGCCCCGCCGCCGTCGCGTCGTTCACGACGGCTCATCCTGCCAGGCCGGTCGTCATCCCCGGCGCGATACCCTGGCGGACCCGACGGCCCGGTTCGGGCGGTCCACCGAGACCGCCCCCACCCGTCCCGACCCACCGCCCAGCACGGCCCGCCGCCGCGCGGACAGACCAGGAGTGCCGACGATGTCCCCGCCCCGTTCCCGGACCCGGAGCACACCTGCCCGATCCGCCCAGGTCCGGCCCGGGGCGCCGACGGACGGGCTGCGCGGCCTGCTGGAGCCGGTCGTCACCGGCGCGGGCTTCGAGCTCGACGCGCTCGACGTCCGCAGCTCGGGCAGGCGGTACACGGTCCGGATGGTGGTCGACTCGGACGCCGGCCCGGACCTGGACGACATCGCGCGGCTCAGCCGCGCGGCCTCCGACGCGCTCGACCGCAACGAGCACCTCGTCGGCGGGTCGTACACGCTGGAGGTCACCTCGCCGGGTGTGGACCGGCAGTTGACGGCGCCGCGGCACTGGCGGCGGGCCCGCCTGCGCCTGGTGACCGTCCGGCCGCAGCCCGGCTCGGCGCTGGCCGGCTCGGCGCTGGCCGACTCGGCGCTGGCAGACTCGGCGCTGGGGGACTCGGGGCTGGGGGACTCGGTCTTCGCCGGGCGGGTCGGCACGGCGGGCGAGGAGGCCGTGACCCTGCTGGTCGACGGGCGGCTGCGCGAGGTGCGCTACGCGGACGTCGCGCACGCGGCCGTCGAGGTCGAGTTCACCCCACCACCGGAGAGGGAGATCGCCATGCTCGCCCCCGGGGCGGCCGAGGAGGATGCGGTGCAGGACCGCCGGGCCCGACCGGGCGCGGCGCAGGACCCGGCGGAGGACTCGGCGGAGGACTCGGTGGAGGACTCGCAGTGAACGTCGACATCGCGGCGCTGCGCGCCATCGAGCGCGACAAGGACATCCCGTTCGAGACCGTGCTCGAGGCCATCGAGACGGCCCTGCTCACGGCGTACCGGCACACCGAGGGCCATCAGCCGCACGCGCGCGTGGACATCGACCGGAAGACCGGGGTCGTGCGTGTGCTGGCGCACGAGACCGGCCCCGACGGCGAGCCCGGCCCGGACTGGGACGACACCCCCGAGGGCTTCGGGCGGATCGCCGCCACCACCGCCCGCCAGGTGATCGTCCAGCGGCTGCGGGACGCGGAGAACGAGCGGACCTTCGGCGAGTTCGCGGCGAAGGAGGGCGAGATCGTCGCCGGGGTCGTGCAGCGTGACGCGCGGGCCAACGCCCGCGGCGTGGTCGTGGTGGACATCGGTGGCGGTACCGAGGGTGTGCTTCCGCAGGCCGAGCAGGTGCCCGGGGAGCGCTACGTGCACGGCGAGCGGATGCGCTGCTACGTCGTGGGCGTCACGCGCGGTCCGCGCGGCACGCAGATCACGCTCTCGCGCACGCACCCGAACCTGGTCCGCAAGCTGTTCGCGCTCGAGGTACCCGAGCTCGTCGACGGGTCCGTGGAGATCGTCGCGGTCGCGCGGGAGGCCGGGCACCGCACCAAGATCGCCGTGCGGTCGACCGTGTCGGGGGTCAACCCGAAGGGCGCCTGCATCGGGCCGATGGGGGCGCGGGTGCGCGGCGTCATGAGCGAGCTGGCCGGCGAGAAGATCGACATCATCGACTGGTCGGACGATCCCGCCACGTTCGTCGGGAACGCCCTGTCCCCGTCGAAGGTCGTGTCGGTGAGCGTCCTCGACGCGCGCACCCGCACGGCACGGGTGATCGTGCCGGACTTCCAGCTCTCCCTCGCGATCGGCAAGGAGGGGCAGAACGCCCGGCTCGCCGCGCGGCTCACCGGGTGGCGCATCGACATCCGCAGCGACGCGGACCCGCGGGTCACCGGAGCGAGTCCCGGCGGTCCCGACGAGCCAGGCCCTCCGGTCGGCGAGCGCGCCGGAGCGGTCCGTACCCCCGGTACGGAGCCCCGCTGACAGAGGACGCGGTACACTTGAGACCGGTCCGACGCCCGGGCCGCAGCGCCGCACGGCAGGAACGCCCCGATCAGCCGCACAGTGATCGGCGGCCGGTCCGGACCTGTGTCGGGTGCCGTACTCGGGCAGCGGCCGACGAGTTGTTGCGGGTCGTCGCGGTGGACGGGGCACTCATCCCGGACCCGTGGCGGCGGCTCCCCGGGCGTGGTGCATGGCTGCATCCCGTACCGGAGTGCCTCGCCCGTGCCGAGCGTCGCTCGGCGTTCCCGCGGGCGCTCCGCGCCCCGGGCCCACTCGACGCCGATCGGGTACGGTCCCACCTGCAGCACCACAGCTAGGTACGAGCACCACCTGGGGCCCGGGAACTCCCCGGACCCGCCAACCATGAAAGCCAGGTCGACCCGTCATGAGCCAGTCGTGAAGATCGCACCATGAACGTGCTTCGACGCTAGGTTCGAGGTCGAGCGGGACCCGCCGCCGGCCTCCGAGTTTGAGGAGAGCAGTGGCAGGCAAGGCCCGCGTGCATGAGCTCGCGAAGGAGCTCGGCATCAGCAGCAAGCAGGTCCTGAGCAAGCTTCAGGATCTCGGCGAGTACGTGAAGTCCCCATCGTCCACGGTCGAGGCCCCCGTCGCGCGGCGCCTGCGCGAGTCGATGTCGGGCGGCGACTCGGGCGGTGGTTCACGTCCTCGTCCCGGCGCACGTCCGCGCCCGGCAGGCGGCCCCGTCCCCGGTCCGCCCGCCGTCCCCCCGCGCCCCGGTGCGCCTCGGCCCGGCGGCGTCAGCGCCGTTCCCGGCCCGCCGCGACCGGCAGGCCGGCCGTCCGCACCCACCCCGCCGCGGGCCGTGCCGGAGCAGGCCCGTCCCCAGGCACCGGCCGCCTCGGCGGCTGCCGCGCCGGCGGCGCCCACCGCGCCGGCGGCGCCTGCCACACCGGCGCCGCCGCGCACGGACGGTCGTGGCGACAGCGGAGCCCCGCGTACCGGTGGCGTCCGCCCCGGACCGCGTCCCGCTCCGCCGGTGCGCCAGCAGCAGGCCGCGTCCGCCCCGGCGCCTGCGCAGCCGTCGCCACCGCGCCCCAACCAGCAGGGTTCCCGGCCTGGTCAGCGTCCCGGCGACCGGCCCGCAGCCGCGCGCCCGGCCGATGTGGCTGCCGATGCTGGTTCGGCTGTCGTCCCGCCACGCACCCAGGCGCCCAAGCCCGGCCCGCGGACCCCGCGCGTCGGCAACAACCCCTTCGGAGTCGGTTCCGGCGCCCCGCCGCGGTCGGCGGCACCGCGTCCCGGCCCGCCCGCGGGCGGTCAGGGAGGCACTCCGGCGCAGGGTGGCCCCGGTCAGGGCGGCCCGCGTCCCGGTGGCCCGCGCCCGCCCGGTGGGCGGCCCGGTGAGGCCGGTCGCGGTGGTCCGCGGCCGTCTCCGGGCAACATGCCCCCCCGCCCGAACCCCGGCATGATGCCGGCCCGGCCTGCGGGTGGTCCCGGTGGTCGTCCCGGTGGCCCCGGTGGCCGTCCCGGCGGCCCCGGTGGCCGTCCCGGCGGCCCCGGTGGTCGTCCCGGCGGCGGTGGCGGCGGCTTCCGTCCCGGCGGCGGTGGCGGCGGGTTCCGCCCGGGTGGCGGTGGCCCCGGTGGCGGCGGTGCACCCGCCGGCGGTGGGTTCCGTCCCGGCGGTGGTGGTCGTCCCGGCGGCGGTGGCGGCGGCCGTGGTCGCGGCGGTGCCGCGGGTGCGTTCGGCCGCCCCGGCGGCCCGGCTCGCAAGGGCCGCAAGAGCAAGCGGCAGAAGCGCCAGGAGTTCGACTCGATGCAGGCCCCCTCGGTCGGCGGCGTCCGCCTGCCGAAGGGTCGTGGCGAGACCGTCAAGCTCGCCCGTGGTGCGTCGCTGACGGACTTCGCAGACAAGATCAACGCCAACCCGGCCGCGCTGGTGCAGGTGCTGTTCCACCTCGGTGAGATGGTCACGTCCACGCAGTCGGTGTCCGACGAGATCCTCGAGCTGCTCGGCAGCGAGATGAACTACGACGTTCAGGTCGTCAGCCCGGAGGAGGAGGACCGCGAGCTGCTCGACAGCTTCTCGATCTCCTACGGCGAGAATGCCGGCGACGAGGACGACCTCGTGTTCCGGCCGCCGGTCGTCACCGTCATGGGTCACGTGGACCACGGCAAGACGCGACTGCTGGACACGATCCGCAACGCCAACGTCCGCGAGGGCGAGGCGGGCGGCATCACCCAGCACATCGGCGCCTACCAGGTCGTCACGGAGCTCGAGGGCTACGAGCGGCCGATCACCTTCATCGACACCCCGGGCCACGAGGCGTTCACCGCCATGCGTGCCCGCGGCGCCAAGTCGACGGACATCGCGGTCATCGTGGTCGCGGCGGACGACGGCGTGATGCCGCAGACGGTGGAGGCGATCAACCACGCCCAGGCGGCGCAGGTGCCGGTCGTGGTGGCGGTGAACAAGATCGACAAGGAGGGGGCCAACCCCGCCAAGATCCGCCAGCAGCTCACCGAGTACAACCTGGTCGCCGAGGAGTACGGCGGCGACACGATGTTCGTGGACATCTCCGCGAAGCAGGGCACGAACATCGACGCACTGCTCGAGGCGATCCTGCTCACCGCGGACGCGTCGCTGGACCTGCGGGCGAACCCGAACATGGAGGCCCAGGGCATCGCGATCGAGGCTCACCTCGACCGCGGCCGCGGCCCCGTGGCCACGGTGCTGGTGCAGCGCGGCACGCTGCGGGTCGGCGACTCGATCGTCGCGGGCGACGCCTCCGGGCGCGTCCGGCGGATGTTCGACGAGCACGGCGGCGACATCGTCGAGGCCTACCCGTCGCGTCCGGTGCAGGTCATCGGGTTCACCTCGGTGCCCGGCGCGGGTGACACCTTCCTCGTCGTGGACGAGGACCGGGTCGCCCGGCAGATCGCGGACCGGCGGCGCGCTCGCGAGCGCAACGCCGAGCTCGCGAGCCGGCGCAAGCGCGTCAGCCTCGAAGACCTGGACGCCGCGCTGAAGGAGACGAACACCCTCAACCTGATCATCAAGGGGGACAACTCGGGAACCGTCGAGGCCCTCGAGGATGCGCTCATGAAGATCGAGGTCGGGGACGACGTCGAGCTGCGGGTCATCCACCGCGGCGTCGGTGGCATCACCGAGGGCGACATCAACCTCGCCATCGCGGACAACGTCATCGTCCTGGGCTTCAACGTCCGGGCCGAGGGCAAGGCCACGGAGCTGGCCAACCGCGAGGGCGTCGAGATCCGCTACTACTCGGTGATCTACCAGGCCATCGAGGAGATGGAGAAGGCGCTCCAGGGCATGCTCAAGCCGGAGTTCGAGGAGGTCGAGCTGGGCCGTGCCGAGGTCCGCGAGGTCTTCAAGTCCTCCCGGTACGGCACCATCGCCGGCTGCCTCGTGCAGAGCGGGATCATCCGGCGCAACGCCCGGGGCCGGCTGCTGCGCGACAGCGTGGTCATCGCCGACAACCTGCCGATCAGCTCGCTGCGGCGCTTCAAGGACGACGTGGTCGAGGTCCGTGACGGCTTCGAGTGCGGTCTCACCTTGGGCAACTACAGCGACATCAAGGTCGGTGACGTGGTGGAGACCTTCGAGATGAGGGAGAAGGCCCGGTCCTGACAACGAACGGGCCGCTCGGGCTGGGTTCCGGGCGGCCCGTTCCGTCGTCGTCCCGGAGGGCGATGTACGTCGGAGCGTTGGAGCTGGACGTCCTGCTCGGGGACGTGCACTCGTTGAAGCAGAAGCGGTCGGTCGTGCGGCCGGTCGTCGCGGAGCTGCGCCGGCGGTTCGAGGTGGCCGCCGCCGAGGCCGGGCACCTGGACCTGCACCGCAGGGCACTGCTCGGGGTGTCCGTCGTCTCCGCGGATGCGGGGCACGTGGTCGAGGTGCTGGACCGCTGCGAGCGGCTCGTTGCGGCGCGTCCCGAGCTCGAGCTGCTCTCGTCCCGCCGTCGGCTGCTCGGTCCCGACGACGAGTGACGCCACCTGTGGATCTCCGCTCCGCTGCGGCGTTCATCCACAGGACACGCATTAGGGTCGGCACCGTCGGGTACGCGGTCGATGATCGCCCCAGGGGAAGGAGCGCAGACATGGTGGACCAGGCACGGGCCCGGCGGCTCGCGAAACGGATCTCCCAGATCGTCGCCTCGGCCATCGAGCACGAGGTGAAGGACCCGCGCCTGACGATGGTGACGATCACGGACGCCCGCGTGACGGGCGACCTGCGCGACGCGACCGTCTACTACACGGTGCTCGGCCGCTCCGTGGACGACGTTCCGGACACGGCAGGCGCGGCCGCGGCGCTCGCCAGCGCCACCGGCGTGCTGCGCTCGATGGTCGGCGCCGGCACCGGTGTCCGCTTCACCCCCACGCTGACCTTCGTGCAGGACGCGGTGCCCGACGAGGCGCGGCGGATGGAGGAACTGCTCGCCCGGACGCGGGAGGCGGACGCGGAGTTGGCCCGCCGCGCGGTCGGTGCCCACCCTGCGGGTGATCCGGACCCGTATCGGGTCCCCCGCGGGGAGGCCGCCGAGGAGTGACCGCTCTCGTCGACGCAGCGGGCGAGAACGTCCGGCAGGCGACTGCAACCGCGGCCGCCCTGCTGACCGCTGCCGAGGACGTCACGCTCCTCGCCCACGTGCGCCCCGACGCCGACGCGCTCGGCAGCGCGCTCGCGCTGGGGATCGCGCTGTACCGGCGCGGCGCACGGGTGCAGGTCTCGTTCGGGGCCCCGGACCACGTCCCGGAGAGCCTGCGGCCACTCGACGTGCTGGGCCTGTGCGTGCCCGCGGCGCAGGTCGACGCCGCTCCCGCGCTGCTCGTGACCTGCGATGTCAACGATCCCGCCCGGCTCGGCCCGCTCGTGTGCCGGCTGGCGGCGGCCGGCACCACGGTGATGCTCGACCACCACGTCACCAACCCCGGCTTCGGGGACGTCCGCATCCTCGACCCGACCGTCGAAGCCACCGTCATGCTCGTCCACCGGCTGCTGCGGGAGATGGGCGAGGTCGTCGACGCCGACATGGCCCGCTGCCTCTACGCCGGGCTCGTCACCGACACCCGCAACTTCCGTGAGGCCGGGCCGGCCGCCCACCGGCTCGCCGCCGAGCTGATCGAGTCCGGCGCGGACCCGCGCAGCCTCATCACCCCGATCATGGACACCCACCCGTTCCCGTGGCTGGCGGTGCTGGCGGAGCTGCTCAGCTGCGCCGAGCTCGACCCGGCGGCGGCCGGCGGGTTCGGCCTGGTGCACACCGTCATCTCGGCGGTCCACGTGGCGCGGTTCCGGCAGGAGGAGGTCGACGCCGTCGTCGACACCCTGCGCACCGCGGCCGAGGCCGAGGTGGCGGCGGTCTTCAAGCAGGTCGGGCCGACCCGGTGGACGATCTCGCTGCGCTCGCGCGGCGGGGTGGACGTCGCCGCGGCGGCGAAGGCGCTCGGCGGCGGAGGGCATCCGCGGGCCGCGGGGGTGACGCTGGAGGGCACGGCGGGGGAAGCCGTCGCGGCCCTGCGAGCGGTCCTGTAGGACTGGTGCGGATCGAGCAGCCGAAGGAGGTGCCGTGATGTCGGACCACGTGCGACCGGCCGCCGGTGGGCGGAGGCCCGGCGCGCGGCGTGCCTTCCTCGCGGCGGCCCTGCGGCGCCCCGGGCAGATCGGCGCCGTGGCACCCAGCTCGCCGACGCTGGCCGGCCTGCTCGCGGAGGTGGTCCCGCGGTCGGGGTCGCCCGTCGTCGTCGAGCTCGGCCCGGGGACGGGCGCGGTGACCACGGCGATCGACGTGCGGCTGCCGCCGGGCGCGCGGCACCTCGCCGTCGAGCTGGACCCGCGGATGGCCGGCTTCCTGCGGCAGGCCCATCCCGGGCTGGAGGTCGTCGAAGGCGACGCGGCGAAGCTCCAGACGCTGCTCGTCGAGCGGGGCGTCGACTACGCCGACGCCGTGGTGAGCGGGCTGCCGTGGGCGCTGTTCGACGAGACCGCGCAGCGCTCGATCCTCGGCCAGGTGGCCGCGGTGATCGGCGACTCCGGCGCGTTCACCACGTTCGCCTACCGCCACGGCATGGCCCTGTCCGCGGCGCGCCGGTTCCGCCACGTGCTGCACGCCACGTTCGCCGAGGTGACCCTCACCCCCACGGTCTGGCGCAACATGCCGCCCGCGTTCGGCTACGTGTGCCGCCACCCCCGCACCCCGTGACCGACGGCCGCGTGCCGCTGCGCGAGATCGTCCGGCTGGCCGGGCCCGCGTTGCCGGTGCTGGCCGCCGAACCGCTGTACCTGCTGATCGACACGGCCGTCGTCGGCAGGCTGGGGGCCGTCCCGCTCGCCGGGCTGGCCGTGGCGGCCGTCGTGTTCGCCCAGGTCACGAGCCAGCTCAACGTCCTCTCGTACGGCACCACGGCGCGCGCGGCCCGGCTCCACGGTGCGGGACACCGCTCCGCCGCGGTCGGCGAGGGCGTGCAGGCCACCTGGCTGGCGCTCGCGGCCGGGCTGCTCGTCCTCGGGGCCGGGCAGCTCGTCGCCGGGCCGGTGACACGGGCGCTCGGCGACGGGGGAGCGGTGGCGGCCGCCGCGGAGTCCTGGCTGCGGGTGGCGTTGTTCGGTGCACCGCTGGTGCTGGTGACGCTGGCAGGCAACGGGTGGATGCGCGGCGTGCAGGACACCGCCCGGCCGCTGCGCTACGTGCTGGCGGGCAACGGCGTGTCGGCGGTGCTGTGCGCACCGCTGGTGCACGGGCTCGGCGGCGTCGCGGGCCTGGGACTCGTCGGGTCGGCCACGGCCAACGTCGCGGGCCAGGCCGTGGGGGCGGGGCTGTTCCTGCACGCCCTGCATCGCGAACGGGCCCGAGCCCCCGCCGACGACCCCGTGGCGCTGCGTCCCGTGCCCGCGCTGCTGCGCGCGCAGCTGGCCATGGGTCGCGACCTGCTCACCCGCAGCCTCGCCTTCCAAGCCTGCTTCCTGTCGGCGGCGGCGGTCGCCGCCCGGTTCGGCGCAGCCACGGTGGCCGCGCACCAGGTCGTCCTCCAGCTGTGGTTCTTCATGGCGCTGGTGCTCGACGCCGTGGCGATCGCGGCGCAGGCGCTGGTCGGGGCCGCGCTGGGGAGCGGAGACGTGAACCGGGCGCGGGCGCTGGCCCGGCAGGTCGGCGGCTACGGCCTGGTCCTCGGATCGCTGTTCGGCGCGCTGTTCGCGGCGCTGGCCGGGGTGCTGCCGCGGCTGTTCAGCACCGACCCCGACGTGCTCGCCGCGATCCCCGCCGCATGGTGGTTCTTCGCCGGCATGCAGCCGCTGGCGGGGGTCGTGTTCGCCCTCGACGGCGTCCTGCTCGGCGCGGGCGACGCCGCGTTCCTGCGCACCTGGACCCTCGTCGCGGCCGCGGCCGGCTTCCTCCCGATGATCTGGGCCTCCTTGGCGTTCGACTGGGGGCTCGTGGGGATCTGGACGGGCCTGCTGCTGTTCGTCGTGCTGCGTCTGGTGGCGGTGCTCGCGCGGGTGCGCTCGGGCCGCTGGGCGGTGGCGGGGGCGGTCCGGGCCTGACGGCGGCCTCGGGGAGGATGCGGTCATGACGGACCGGTCCGGCCTCGTGGTCGTCGACAAGCCTGCCGGGCTCACCTCGCACGACGTCGTGGCGCGGCTGCGGCGGACCCTGCGCACGCGCAAGGTCGGCCACGCGGGCACGCTCGATCCGATGGCCACCGGCGTGCTCGTCTGCGGTGTCGACCGCGGCACCAAACTGCTCGGGCATCTGGCACTGGACATCAAGGCCTACAGCGCCACGATCCGGCTCGGCGCGACGACGACCACGGACGACGCCGAGGGCGAGACCGTCACGACGACCGATCCGTCCGCCGTCACGGATGAGGCGATCGACGCCGGCATCGCCGCACTGACCGGCCCGATCCTGCAGGTGCCCAGCTCCGTCAGCGCCATCAGGATCGACGGGCGGCGGGCGTACGCGCGGGTGCGGGCGGGGGAGCAGGTCGTGTTGCCGCCGCGGCCGGTGACGGTCTCGACGTTCACGGTGCTCGCCCGGCGTGGTGCCGACCTGGACGTCACCGTCGAGTGCTCGTCCGGGACCTACGTCCGAGCGCTGGCCCGCGACCTCGGCGCCGCGCTCGGCGTCGGCGGGCACCTCACCGCCCTGCGGCGCACCCGGGTCGGGCCGTTCCGCCTCGAGCACGCACGGACCCTGCCGCAACTGGAGGAGGCGCCGGGACTGTCCCTGCCGCTGGCCGCCGCCGTGACGGCCGCCTTCGCCCGGCGTGACGTCGACGCCGCGGAGGCCGTCGACCTCTCCCACGGCCGTCCGCTCCCCGGCGCCGGGCTGCCCGGAACCTACGGCGTGTTCGCCCCGGACGGGCGGGTCCTGGCGCTGGTGGCTGAGCGCGACGGTGCGGCGCGGCCGGTCGTCGTGCTGGCGCCGGCGGGTGGTTGATCTTCCCGGCGGCCCGGGAGTGGACAGGACCGCGCCCGCGGAGCGCCCACCGCGTTCCGTAGGCTCAGCGGCGTGCAGCGGTGGCGTGGGCTGGACGGCGTTCCGGCCGGGTGGGGACGCAGCGTCGTCACGGTCGGGGTGTTCGACGGTGTGCACCGCGGGCACCAGCAGCTGATCGCCGCGGCGGTCGCCGAGGCGGAGGCGCGCGGGCTGCCCTCGGTGCTGATCACCTTCGACCCGCACCCGGCCGAGGTCATCCGGCCCGGGAGCCATCCGCCCCGGCTCACCAGCCTGCGGCGGCGTGCCGACCTCGTCGCCGAGCTGGGCGTCGACGCGTTGCTGGTGCTGCCGTTCACCCCGGAGTTCGCCCGCTTGTCGCCCGCCGAGTTCGCCCACGAGGTACTGGTCGAGCGCCTGCACACGGCCGCGGTCGTGGTCGGGCGGAACTTCACCTTCGGCCATCGAGCGGCCGGGACCGTCCCGGTGCTCACCGAGCTCGGCGCCCGGTTCGGGTTCGCGGTCGACGGCGTGGAGCTGATCACGGACAACGCCCGCGACCACGTCACGTTCTCCTCGACCTACGTACGCGCCTGCATCGACGCCGGCGACGTGGAGGCCGCGGCGGCCGCGCTCGGCCGTACGCACCGGGTCGAGGGCGTGGTGGTGCACGGCTACCGGCGGGGTCGCCAGCTGGGGTTCCCCACGGCGAACATCGCCAGCCCGCCCTACACCGCGCTGCCCGCCGACGGCGTGTACGCAGGGCGTTTCGTGATCGGCAGCCGCCTGCTGCCCGCGGCGGTGTCCGTGGGGTCGAACCCGACGTTCTCCGGCACGATGCGCACCGTCGAGGCCTACGTGCTCGACGTCGACGAAGACTTCTACGGCCACGAGGTGGGCGTCGATCTCATCACGCGCCTGCGCGGTCAGGAGCGCTACGACGACCTCGACGCGCTGGTCGCGGCGATCGGGGACGACGTCGCCCGCACGCGCGCCGTGCTCGGGGTCTGAGCCGACGATTCTCCCGTTCCGCCACGGGAACGGCGACGCCGGTGCGAGCATCCGGACATGACACCCATCACCGACACCCCCGGCCTGCGCACCCGTCTCACCCGCAACCGTGGCCGTCAGCGCGAGCTCTACGGAGCACCGCTCGGCGACCGGCTGCGGCGCCTCACCGCGGAGCTCGGCATTACCCAGGGCCGGCTCGCGCAGACGCTGGGAGTCAGTCCGGCCATGCTCAGCCAGCTCGCCAGCGCGCGGCGCGTGAAGATCGGCGACCCTGCGGTGCTGGCCCGGCTGCAGCTGCTCGACCACCGGTGTGCCGCGGGCCCGCCCCGGGGCCGGGGCGCGGTCGACGCGCTGCTCACGGAGGTGGCGGGGGCCCAGCTGCGCTGGACCGGTGCGGACGTTCCCGACGTCGCGTGCGGCCCCGGGCCCGGCGTCGGCCGACCGGATCCCGGCCGGGCCGGGAGGGACGGCCCGCTCCCGGCCCGCACTCCGGCGGACGCCCTGCGCACCGTCGCCCCGCCCGCGCGCCTCGCGGCCGCCGCGGCGGCCTTGACACCCGGCTTCCCCGAGCTGGCCGAGGTGCTCCGCGCAGCGGCGGCCGGTCCGCGGAACCGATCGCGGGCCGTCGGATAGGCTCCGCCGCGCGCGCCACCCGCCCGGCCGGAACCGCGTGGAACCCCGCGTGCTCGGCGGCGCCGATGTCGGTGCTGGTAACCTGAGGATCGGGTCCGGCTGCAGTCCGTGGCGGCCGCGACCATCCACCGGCTCCCCGGCCGACACACGCGCGCAGCGCCGACCGCGCCGACCGCGCCGGCCGCGCCGGCCTCACGGCACGTCATGACAAAGGAGTTCCACCCGTGGCCCTCGACGCCGCACAGAAGAAGACCATCCTGGACACCTACGGGGTCCACGAGGGCGACACCGGGTCGCCGGAGGCGCAGGTCGCGCTGCTCACCAAGCGCATCGCGGACCTCACCGAGCACCTCAAGCAGCACAAGCACGACCACCACTCCCGCCGCGGCCTGCTGCTGCTGGTCGGGCGTCGGCGCCGGCTGCTGAAGTACCTGGCTTCGGTCGACGTGGCGCGCTACCGGTCGCTCATCGAGCGGCTCGGCCTGCGCCGCTGACCTCGACGGCCCCGGGAGCGCTGCTCCCGGGGCCGTTCCGCACGAACAACTCAATCCGACTGCCACCCGGCGAGACCATCCGCCGGTCCTCGGTAGTGGCGTCCGGGGTCCCATGAGGATCACCCGGCCGCTTCGATCGAAGACCGGCTCGACCGAGGATCCTCGCGGGACGTGGCGAACTCGCAACGAGGGAGATTCCCACCTCCATGACCGATCCCCACAACGACACCGACGGTGTGCACGAGACGACCGCGGTGCTCGACAACGGGAGCTTCGGCACCCGCACGATCCGGTTCGAGACCGGGCGCCTCGCCCGGCAGGCGGCCGGCTCCGTCGTCGCCTACCTGGACGACGAGACCATGCTGCTGTCCGCCACCACGGCGTCCAAGCAGCCCAAGGAGCACTTCGACTTCTTCCCGCTCACGGTGGACGTCGAGGAGCGCATGTACGCCGCGGGCCGCATCCCCGGCTCGTTCTTCCGCCGCGAGGGCCGCCCGGGCACGGACGCGATCCTCACCTGTCGGCTGATCGACCGTCCGCTGCGCCCGTCGTTCGTCGACGGCCTGCGCAACGAGATCCAGATCGTCGTCACGGTGATGTCGCTGAACCCGCAGGACCCGTACGACGTCGTCGCGATCAACGCCGCGTCGGCCTCGACGCAGCTGGCCGGCCTGCCGTTCAGCGGCCCGATCGGCGGCGTCCGCGTCGCCCTCATCAGCCAGGACGGTGATTCCGGGGGCCAGTGGGTCGCCTTCCCGACCTACGAGCAGCTCGAGCGCGCCGTCTTCGACATGGTCGTGGCCGGCCGGGTCGTGGGCTCCGGGGCCACCGCCGACGTCGCGATCATGATGGTGGAGGCCGAGGCCACCACCGAGACGATCAACCTGGTCGCCGGGGGCGCGCCGGCGCCCACCGAGGACGTCGTCGCCTCGGGCCTCGAGGCCGCGAAGCCGTTCATCCGCACGCTGTGCATCGCCCAGCAGCAGCTGGCCGACGTCGCCGCGAAGCCGACGCGGAACTACCCGACGTACCCGGCCTACCAGCCCGACGTCTTCGAGGCCGTGTCGGCCATCGCGACGGACGACCTGGCGCAGGCCCTGGCCATCGCCGGCAAGCAGGAGCGCGAGGCGCGGCTGGACGAGGTCAAGCTCGCCGTGCTGGACAAGGTGGCCCCGCAGTTCGAGGGCCGCGAGAAGGAGATCGGTGCCGCGTTCCGGGGGCTGAACAAGAAGCTGGTCCGCCGCCGGATCCTCACCGACCAGATCCGTATCGACGGCCGCGGCATCACCGACATCCGGCCGCTCTCGGCCGAGGTCGAGGTCGTCCCGAGGGCGCACGGCTCGGCGCTGTTCGAGCGCGGCGAGACCCAGATCCTGGGTGTCACCACGCTGAACATGCTGCGCATGGAGCAGCAGATCGACCAGCTCGGCCCGGAGACCCGCAAGCGCTACCTGCACCACTACAACTTCCCGCCGTACTCGACCGGTGAGACCGGCCGGGTCGGCTCGCCCAAGCGCCGCGAGATCGGTCACGGCGCGCTGGCGGAGCGGGCGCTGCTGCCCGTGCTGCCGACGCGCGAGGAGTTCCCGTACGCGATCCGGCAGGTGTCCGAGGCGCTGGGCAGCAACGGCTCGACGTCGATGGGCTCGGTCTGCGCGTCGACGATGTCGCTGCTCAACGCCGGCGTACCGCTGAAGGCGCCGGTCGCGGGCATCGCGATGGGTCTGGTGTCGGACGAGGTCGACGGCGCGACGCGCTACGTCGCGCTGACCGACATCCTGGGTGCCGAGGATGCGTTCGGCGACATGGACTTCAAGGTCGCCGGCACGGCGGAGTTCGTCACCGCCCTGCAGCTCGACACCAAGCTCGACGGCATCCCCTCGGAGGTGCTCGCCGCCGCGCTGGCCCAGGCCCGTGACGCCCGGCTGACCATCCTCGAGGTGATCGGCGAGGCGATCGACCGCCCGGACGAGATGAGCACCTTCGCCCCGCGGGTCACCGCGATCAAGGTGCCCGTCGACAAGATCGGTGAGGTCATCGGCCCGAAGGGCAAGATGATCAACTCGATCACGGAGAAGACCGGCGCGGACATCTCGATCGAGGACGACGGCACGATCTACGTCGGTGCCGCCGACGGCCCCTCCGCGGAGGAGGCGATCGGCATGATCAACGCCATCGCCAACCCGCAGCTGCCCAAGATCGGCGAGCGGTTCCTGGGCACGGTCGTCAAGACCGCCGCCTTCGGCGCCTTCATCTCGCTGGTGCCGGGCAAGGACGGCCTGGTGCACATCAGCAAGCTGGGCAACGGCAAGCGGATCGGCAAGGTCGAAGACGTCGTCAAGGTCGGCGACAAGATCCGCGTCGAGGTCACCGACATCGACAACCGCGGCAAGATCAGCCTGGTTCCGGTGCAGGAGGACACCGCTCCGGCAGCGGACCCGACCCCGGCGGACGCCCCGGTCGAGGTCACGACGTCTTGACGGACCTGATCACTCCGGGGGCGGCGGGCCTGGTGCCTGCCGCCCCCGGTGGCGTCTCCCGGACGGTGCTCCCCGGTGGGCTGCGGGTGCTCACCGAGACGGTGTCGGGCGTCCGCTCGGTCTCGCTCGGGATCTGGGTGAACGTCGGCTCGCGCGACGAGACGGCGGCGCAGGCAGGCGCCGCGCACTACCTCGAGCACCTGCTGTTCAAGGGCACCCGCCGACGCACGGCCGCCGAGATCGCCGAGGCGTTCGACGCGGTCGGTGGCGAGCTGAACGCGTTCACCGCGAAGGAGCACACCTGCTTCTACGCGCACGTGCTCGACACGGACCTGCCGATGGCCGTGGACGTGCTCGCGGACGTGGTCACCGACGCGGTGCTCGAGCCCGCCCACGTCGCGCTGGAGCGCAACGTCGTCCTCGAGGAGATCGCGATCCGCGACGACGACCCCGAGGACCTGCTCGGCGAGCTGTTCGACGAGACGCTGTTCGGCGACCACCCGCTCGGGCGGCCGATCGTCGGCACCGAGGGCTCGGTGCGGGCGATGGACCGCGCCGTCCTGCACGAGTTCTGGCGCAGCCGCTACACGACGCCGCGGATGGTCGTCGCCGCAGCGGGCAACCTGCGCCACGACCACGTCGTGGACCTCGCCGCCGCGGCGCTGGACGGCGCGGCGGCCCGGGCCGGTGCCGGCGCCGGGCCCGCCGGCCTGCGTGTCCCCGACCCGCCGGGGTCGACGGCCGCGCGGCTCGCGCTGCTGCCCGACGACAGCGAGCAGGCACATCTCATGATCGGCGTGCCCGGCGTGTCCCGGCACGACCCGCGCCGGCCCGCGCTGTCGGTGCTCAGCACGGCGCTCGGCGGCGGCCCCAGCTCGCGGCTGTTCCAGCAGGTCCGCGAGCAGCGTGGGTTGGCCTACTCGGTGTACTCCTCGACGGCGAGCTACGCGGACTCCGGGAGCTTCGCGGTCTACGCCGGGTGCGGCCCGGAGCGCCTCGGCGAGGTCGCGGCGGTCGTGCGCGGCGTGCTCGATGACGTCGCCGAGCACGGGCTGACCGCAGCGGAGCTCGACCGGGCCCGCGGGTCGCTGCGCGGCGGCCTGGTGCTGGGCAGCGAGGACACCCCGTCGCGGATGAGCCGCATCGGCCGCTCCGAGGTCGACCACGGACGCCAGCGCACGATCGGCGAGAGCCTCGAGCGGATCTCCGCGGTCACCGGCGAGCAGGTCGCGGCGCTGGCCCGGGAGCTGCTGGCACAGCCGCCGGTGACGGCGGTGGTGGGCCCGTTCGACGACGAGGACGCCCTACCGGCCCCGGTCCGCGGCTGATGAGAGCGTGTCCCGCGGATCGTGAGAGCGGGATGCGGTAGCGGCGCCCGATGATCAGCTCGGCGGAGGGCGCGCGAGCCGGGCGGCGATCGTGTCGAGAATCTCCGTGACGCAGCACGTTCGCTACGCCGGGAGCAGGCGCTGCGTCAGGCCGGCCGGTTCACGCCGCCGGCGCGTGCGTGTCGATCAGCGGCTCGCACGCGGGCCCCGCCGACCCGGCCGCGGCGGCCGATGCGGCGCCGGGCAGGGTCGGCGGGGTGTGCCGGGTGTCCCCACCGAAGCGGCGGCCCCGCAGAGCCGCGATCACCTGGAGCGACACCGCCAGCAGGACCAGCGGGACGCCGATGGCGCCGAGCAGGTTCAGCGGCGGCAGGGAGAGGTCGTTCGTCCCCTGCGCGGTGAGCGGGCCGCGGACCGCCTCGAGCGCGTGCACCCGCGAGCGGGTGAGCAGGACGGGCGCATCGCCGGTGTCGATCCCGACGGACACGGCGTCCACGCCGACGTCGTCGGCGTGGACGAGGCCGGTGGATGCCGCGCGGATGCCCTGGTCGGTCAGGTGGATGGCCGTCCCGGAGATGGACGTCGCCGCGCCGACCTCGATACCGGTCGCGCCACCGGTGATGGTGCCCCCGAGGATCCTGGCGTCCGGGCTCGCCGAACGCACACCCGTGCCCGTCAGACCGTCCGCGCGCAGGTTCTGCAGGACCACCCGCGACGATCCGGGGGCCGCGACCACCCCGTCCTGCCCGCCGGAGATCGTGAGATCACCGGCGGTGACGCCGGCCGCGCCCCGCTCGATCCGCAGTGCCGTCCGGGAGTCGTGCACGGCCACACCGTGCAGTGCGACGTCCTTGCCGCCGTCGTCGATCCCGGCGACGGAGGCGCCCTGGATCGTGGACGCCTGCACGGTCAGGCCGTCGGTGGTCTTCTCGACCAGCACGCCCCGCCGCCCGCCGGTGACCGTCAGCCGGTCGAGCAGCACGTTCGCGTTGTTGACGTGGGTGAACACGCCGGCCGGTTCGTCGACGGCGGTGAGGGCGGAGACCGTCACGTCCCGGGACCGGATGAGCTCGAGTCCGCCGCTGCCGTCGCCCGATGTGCTGACGGCGGTGACGTGCGCGCCGGTCTGGTCGTTGAGGCCGATCCCATAGCTGCCGTTCCCGGTCGCGGTGATGCCGGTGATCGGGCGATCGGTGCTCGGACCCGTCACTTGCACGCCGTACGCGCCGTTGTGCTCGGCGCGGACCTCGGACATCGTCGTGCCGCGATCGCCGCGCAGGACCAGCCCGGTGCCCGCCGAGCCGCTGACGGTGACACCCTCGAGGTGCACATCCTGGGAACCGTCGAGCTGGAGCCCGGTTCCGTTGCGCAGCAGCGACGTCCGGACGAGCGATCCGGTGCTGCCGGCGTGGAAGTCGAGGCCCGGGTGGTCCTCGACGTCGGCCTGCGCCCGGTCGCCCCGCGGTGCGGTGCCGAGGTCGCTGAGCGTGGCGTCGGTGGCCGTGAAGCGGCCGCCGGGTGAGACGAGGACGAACGGACGGCCCGGACCGGGCGCCATCGCCTGGCCCGAGGTGCGGTCCACCGACGTCACGGTGGCCCCGTGCAGCGTCAGAGCGCCGCTGCCGGTCGAGATCGACGCGGCCTCCGGTGCCGTCGCCCCGCCTGCCAGCAGCAGTGTCGTCACCGGGGCGCCCACATCGAGGGTGACGGTCGGGGTGAGGACGACTGCGGCCGAGAGCCGGGCCGTGTCACCGGTGATCGACATCCAGTCCCGCGGCAGGTACCGGTTCAGCCCGGCCAGCGTGAGCGTGCCGGCCGCGCGCGGGATGCGGCGCGTCAGGCGCCCCTGGTCCACGAGGTCGACGCTGGTCGGCCGGACGACGACCAGGGCCGTCGGGCGGCCGTGCCTCTCCCACGTGGCGTGGGCGCGCTGTGCGGCGTCGGCGGACCGGGCTGCGGACTGGGCGGGCGGCGCGGCGAGCGCCGCGCCCGGCAGCCCGACCGTGAGGGCCGCGGCGCACGCGGCGCCGACGACCCCCCGGGACCATCGGCCGGTCCTCACGTCGATCCCCATGCGATGCCTCTCTCGAACTGCGCCCGAGGCGCGGTGTGACTGCCCGGCGAGGCAGACCGCGATGTGCCCTCCTCGGTGCAGGACGTGCTGCCCGTGCAATGTTCTGATTTCCAGACTATCGCGCTCGTAGACGGTATGCGTGGACGCGGAACGGCTGTGGGGCTCCGGCGCGTCGTGACAACACCGGGCGTCGGGGACGGCGTGCTCGCGCCCGTGGCCGACGAGGAGCGCGTCGTGCTGCGCGGGATGCGTCGCCGGCTCGCGACGAACGTGGCTCCGGCCGACCCCGTGCGATCGCCCGACGGGACCGCGACCGCCGGACGCGCGGCACTGTCGGACCCTCGGTGCCCGGCCGTCCGGGCGGCACGCCGTACGGTGGCGGCGTGCCCCTCACCGGCAGCGTTGCGATCACCGTCGTCGCCGCACTCCTGGTGCTGGTCGGCCTGGTGGGGATCCTCGTCCCGGTGCTTCCCGGCCCGGTCCTGGTGGTCGTCGGGATCGCGGTGTGGGCGGTGCCCCGCGACGACGCGGTCGGCTGGACGGTGCTGGCCGTCGCCGTCGCCCTCGTCGTCGCCGGCTCGGTGCTCAAGTACCTGCTCCCGGGACGCCGGATGCGCGACGCGGGAGTGCCCGGCCGCACGCTCGTCGCCGGCGGCCTGCTCGGGATCGTCGGGTTCTTCGTGGTGCCGGTCGTCGGGCTGTTCCTCGGGTTCGTGCTCGGCGTGTACCTCGCCGAGCTGGCCCGCGTCGGTCGGGCCCGTGCGTGGCCGTCGGCGCGGCATGCCCTGACCGCGGTCGGCTGGAGCATCCTGATCGAGCTCGCGGCGGCCCTGTTCGCGACGGCCGTGTGGGTCGGGGCCTTGGTCCTGGCCTAGGCTCGGCGGCCGTGGGCGAGACGATCAGGGTTGGCGTGCTGGGGGCCCGGGGCCGGATGGGTGGCGAGGTCTGCCGGACGGTGGCGGCCGCACCGGACCTGGAGCTGGTGGTGGAGGTCGACCTGGGCGACTCGCTGTCCGGGCTGGTCGACGCCGACGCCCACGTGGTCGTCGACTTCACCCATCCGGGTGCCGCTCTGGACAACGTGCGCTTCGCCGTCGACCACGGGATCGCCGCGGTCGTCGGCACCAGCGGGTTCGACGCCGAGCGCCTCGACACCGTCCGTGGCTGGCTCGCCGAGCGCCCCGGGCACGTACTCGTGGTCCCCAACTTCGGGGTAGGCGCCGTGCTGGCCATGCAGTTCGCCCGCCAGGCCGCGCGGTTCTTCGAGTCGGTCGAGGTGATGGAGCTGCACCATGCCGGGAAGGTCGACGCCCCCTCCGGTACCGCCGTCCGCACCGCGGCCCTGATCGCGCAGGCTCGCCGGGACGCCGGCCTCGGGGTACCGCCGGACGCCACGACCCAGGAGCTGCCCGGCGCGCGCGGCGCCGACGTCGACGGGATCCGGGTGCACTCCGTGCGGCTGCCGGGGCTGGTCGCGCACCAGGAGGTCGTGCTCGGCACCGACGGCGAGATCCTGACGATCCGGCACGACTCGATGAACCGCAGCTCCTTCATGCCCGGCGTGCTGCTGGCCGTGCGGAACGTGCGGGAGCGGCCGGGCCTGACGGTCGGCCTGGAACCGCTGCTGGGCCTCGACCAGTAGGCGCCCCGCCCCGGCGATGAGTTCCGGGGACGGCGACGGTCAGTACGACATGACCGTTCCCGACCTCGAACCCGCCGCCCACCGGATCGCCGCGCTGCTCGGCGGCCTGCCTGATTCTGCCCTCGACGCCCCGACCCCCTGCGCCGAGAGCTCCGTCGCCACCCTGCTCGACCACCTCATGGGGCTCAGCGAGGGCCTGGCGGCCTCGGCGCGGAAGGAGCCCACGGGCGCGCCTCAGGCGTCGGCCGACCACCTCGACCCGGACTGGCGCGCGATCCTTCCCGGGCGGCTCGGCGCCCTGGCCGCCGCCTGGCGGGAGCCCGGCGCGGGGGAGGGGATGACGAGCGCGGGCGGGCTGACGATGCCCGCCGCCGACGTCGCCGCCGTGACGCTCGACGAGCTCGTGCTCCACGGCTGGGACCTCGCCCGGGCCACCGGGCAGCCCTACGACCCGGACCCGCGGGACGTGGCCGTGATCCTGCCGTTCCTCGAGGCGTTCGGGTCCGAGCAGGGGGTGCCGGGGCTGTTCGGCCCGGCCGTGCCGGTACCCGGCGACGCCCCGGCGTTCGACCGCGCGCTCGGGCTCAGCGGCCGCGACCCCGCCTGGCGCGCCCCGGCCGCGACCGGCTGACCCGGTTCCCCACATGTCGAGCTGCGGGGCGGGTGGTGGTCAGCGGACGTGCAGGTCCAGCGGGCCGGACAGCCGGACCTCCCGCAACGTGCCTGCGCCCGTGTCCAGACCGCGCACCGCCCCGTCCGCCGCCCAGCCCGCGTGCCCGTAGAAGGCGCGGGACACGGCGTCCGCCTCCGGCACCCAGGCCCAGCCGGTCCGAGCGCCGTGGTCGCGCAGGGCGGCGGCGGCCGCGCCGAGCAGGCGGCCGCCGTGCCCGCGCCGCCCCCAGCGCGGTTCGACCACCAGGGTGCTCACCTCTGCGATCGCGGCGCCGTCCGCCCCGCCGTGGTAGGCGGCCGCGCAGAATCCGACGGTCCACTCGCCCTCTTCGGCGACGAACACGTGATGCCCCCCACCGGCCCCGACCGCAGCCCGCCATGCCTCGCGGGCGGCGGGGCTGCGCAGCTGCCCGAGCGCCTGGGCAGGGACGAGGTCGGCATATGCGGCCCGCCAGGTGTCGGACTGGATGCGGACGAGGGCGTCGACGTCGGAGTCGAGGGCCCGGCGCACGGTGGCGAGTGCCATGGCCCATGCATACCGGGTGGGGGCCGCTGCCGGGTGACCGGCCCGCGGCGGAAGAAGGTCGGTCGGGTCGGGGTGACGGCGGCCGTCACAAGTTGTCGCTCGCCCACGCCGCGAGCCGCCGGTCGGCCTCCTCCTTGCCGACGTCCTCGACCCGTGTCATCACCGTCCACCGCTGGCCGAAGGGGTCGACGAGCGAGCCGAAACGATCACCGGTGACGAAGGTCGAGACCTTCTCGCGGACCGTCGCGCCGTGCTCCTTCGCACGCGCCACGACGGCGTCGACGTCGGCGCAGTACAGACAGGTCGAGTGGCTGACCGCGGTGCCGGCGGCCGCGGTGACGAGGTCGAACGTCGGGTTGGGGTCGGCCAGCTGCAGGCGCCCGTTGCCGAAGTCGAGTTCGGCGTGCGCGACGGTGTCGTCGGGGCCGTCCATGACGTCGACGACCGTCGCACCGAACACGGTCGTGTAGAAGTCGATCGCCGCGCGGGCGCCGTCGACGACGAGGAACGGGGTGAGGCTGGTGTAGCCGGGCGGGATCGGGGAGGTATCCATGCGGCCAGCCTGCCTATCCTCGCCGTGTGGCGTCTTGGACTTCCGCGCCATCTCCCGCCGCCGAACGCGGCATCGTCCACCGCGGCGGGAGTGGCGACCTGTTCGACCTCGTCCGCGGCGAGGTCGGCCCGAACCTGCGGCCGTTCGCCCAGCACCTGTGGGAGGTCCGGTGGGATCGTCGTGGCGGTCCCCCGCGGACCAGCCAGACGATCCCCTTCCCCGCCGTGAACCTGACCGTCGAGGCCGGGACACCCGGCGAGGTGCGCCACGGGCATCCGCTGCCCGCCGCGCTCCTGCACGGGGTGGTCACGCGGACGTTCCGCATCACGCTCGGCGGTGCCGGCCGGGCGTCCGGGATCACGTTCCGCCCTGGCGGGTGGGCGGCATGGTCGGGGCAGGACGCGGGGCGGCTCACCGACCGTGTCGTTCCCGCCGGTCCTGTGCTCGGCGTGCTGGGTGCGGACCGGCTCACCGACGCCGTTCTCGCGGCCGGCGACCCGTCGGCGCGGCACACGGCGCTGCGGGAGGTGCTGGAGCGGCACGCACCCGAGCCGGACGCCGACTACCTGCGGCTGCGGGATCTGGTCGACCGCATGCGCGACGACCCGTCCCTGGTCCGCGTCGAGCAACTGCCCGCGCTGGTCGGCTGGAGCCCGCGCACGCTGCAGCGGCACTTCCGCGCCCGGGTCGGCGTGTCGGCGAAGTGGGTTCTGGCCCGGTTCCGCCTGCAGGAGGCGGCCGTCGAGCTGGAGCGGGATCCGGCGGTCAACCTCGCCGAGCTGTCGGCTCGGCTCGGCTGGCACGACCAGGCGCACTTCACCAACGACTTCCGCCGGATGCTCGGCACCACGCCGGCCCGGTACGCGGCGGCGGCCCGCCGCTGAGCTGCGCTCCGCGACCCGCCGCGCCGGTCCTGCGCCGGCCGCCGGATCGTGGTGCGCCGCACGCGCCCGTCGCAGGGTGACCGCGTGTCCGGGATCCGGCGTCCGGACCGAAACTGATGCGATGAAGGAGCGGGGCCTCCGCTCCTCGTGGGTCCCGAGCGCATGCTCGGGTTGCTCATGGTTCACGACAAGGGAGGCCCCTGTGAGCGCATGTTACGAGGGTCAGCAGTTCGTCGGGATCGATCTGCACCGCCGGCGCACGGTGCTGGTGCGGATGACTCAGACCGGGGAGCGGCTGGGTGCGATGGTCCGGTTCCCGAGCACTCCGGAGGCGCTGCGCCGGGAGATGGTTGCGGCGTTGTCCCCGACCAGCCCGGCGCCGCAGGTGGTGTTGGAGGCCACCTACGGTTGGTACTGGGCGGTGGAGACGTTGCAGCAGCTGGGCGCCCGGGTGCATCTGGCGCACCCGTTGGGGATCAAGGGGTTCACGAATCGGCGGGTGAAGAACGACGAGCGCGACGCGGCTGATCTTGCCGATCTGCTGCGGATGGGCCGGCTACCGGAGGCGCACATCGCCCCGGAGCCGGTGCGGGCGCTGCGCGAGCTGGTGCGGCACCGGGCGAAGCTGGCCCGCTGGCGCAGTGCGGTGAAGAACTCGATCCACGCGGTGCTGGCCAAGCGCGGGGTAAGCGTGCCGATGTCGGACCTGTTCGGCGCCGAGGGCACCGCCTTGCTCGACGCGCTGTGCCGACCGGCCGGCGGAGCGGCGGGCGGGTCAGGGCTGGAGCCGGAGTACGCCGCCCGGGTCGGGTCGCTGCGCGGGCTGCTGGCCACGCTGGAGGGTGAGATCGCCGAGTTCGACCGGCGGATCGCCGCCGCGCTGGCCGGGCATCCGGGCTACCGCACGCTCCAACAGATCAGCGGGATCGGGCCGGTGTTCGCCGCGGTGTTCATCGCCGAGATCGGCGACGTGAGCCGGTTCGCCACCGCCGACAAGCTGACCTGCTGGGCCGGGCTGACCCCGCGGCACCGCGAGTCCGACACCACCGTGCACCGCGGCCGGGTCACCAAGCAGGGCTCCAAGCTGGTGCGCTGGGCCGCGGTCGAGGCCGTGCAACGCTCCAGCGAGCCCGCGGTGGCCGCGATCCGCACCCGCATCGCCGACCGCCGTGGCCGGCCCGGGCAGCGCACCGGCCGCAACATCGCCAAGGTCGCCGCCGCCCGGGTATTGCTCAAGCTGGTCTACTACGGGCTGCGTGACGGCCAGATCCGGGCGCTGGACCGCGGCCCAGCCTCACCTGGGGTCACGGACGCAGCATGACCGACCCCTTCACCCGGACCGTCCCGGTCCCCCAAGCTGGACGCGTGACCGCCCCTCCGACTGACCCCCGCTCGCCGGCGTGGTCGACAAACTGATTGGTCCCGTCCAGGCCCGACCCGTCTGGCTCCATGCACGCAGCGCCTCGGCGTTGCTGCGAAGGAATGTCTGCGACTCGGGACCACCCGAGCCCCGCCTCACGATCATCGTGGAGCCGCACGCACAACCGAACACCCCCACGTCCCGGCCCTGAGGAGAAGCGTCGCGCCGTCCTCGCCGGAGTCAAGGCCAAGCCCCTTCGGGGTGGCCTACGGCCAGCCCTGACACCGGCTGCGGTCGACGCTGCCCAAACCCCAGCAACCGGGCCCAGAAACAAGGCCTTGACCGACCCCGCTCCATCAGGAATGTCGGTGCCCGATGGCAGCATCGCGGCCGTGGACAGTGCAGCCGGGAACAGGGTCGACGTGCTCGGCCCCGCCGCCGCCCGCCGCGCAGCGCTCGCGGCGCAGGGGTTCGCCGACGCGCGCCCGTCCGGCGTGGTGACGCGCCGCCACCTGGCCCGGCTGCTCGCCCGGATCCGGCTGCTGCAGCTGGACTCGGTGAACGTCGCGGTGCGCGCCCACTACATGCCGGTCTTCAGCCGGCTCGGTCCCTACGACCCGGGGCTGGTCGACGACGCCGCGTGGACGCACGCCGCGCGCCGCCCGCGGCTGCTGGTCGAGTACTGGGCGCACGAGGCGAGCCTGCTGCCGGTGGCCGACTGGCCGCTGTTGCTGTCGGGCGCCAAACGGCCCGGGTGGTGGCGGCACTACAAGGCACTCGCGGACCGGGAGCCGCAGCTGGTCGACGATCTGCTCGCGGCCGTCAAGGAGCTGGGACCGGTGGGGGCCGGGGCCCTGGAGACGGCGCTGGGCGCCGGTGCGGCGCGGCCGAAGGGCGCAAGCTGGTGGGCACGGTCGGACATCAAGCGGATCTGCGAGTACCTGTTCGGCACCGGTGCGCTCACCACCGGGGCCCGGGTGCACTTCCAACGCCTCTACGACCTGCCCGAACGGGTGCTGCCTCCCGAGGTCCTCGCCGCGCACCCGGCGGACCCCGAGGTGTCGGCGCGGGCGCTGGTGCTCCGGGCGGCGGGCGCCCTGGGGGTGGCCACGGAGCCGGACCTGCGTGACTACTACCGGCTCGGGCCCGCGCACGCGCAGCGGGCGGTCGCGGAACTCCTCGAAGAAGGTGCGTTGCAGCGCGTCGCCGTCCGGGGCTGGCGCCACCCGGCGTACCGGTTGCCGGGTGCCCGGATCCCGCGACGGGTCACGGCGCGCGCGCTGCTGTCGCCGTTCGACCCGCTGATCTGGGAGCGCGCCCGCACCGAGCGTCTCTTCGGCTTCCGCTACCGCATCGAGATCTACGTACCGGAGCCGCTGCGCGAGTACGGCTACTACGTCTTCCCGTTCCTGCTCGACGACGCCCTCGTGGCACGGGTCGACCTCAAAGCGGACCGGGTGGCGGGCGTGCTCCGCGTGCCGGGCGCGTTCGGCGAGCCGCCCGGCCCGTCCACCGTGGCGGACCGGCCACAGGTCGTGGCCGAGCTGGCGGCCGCCCTGCACGAGCTGGCGGCCTGGCAGGGGCTGGACGGGGTGGTGGTCGGTGAGCGAGGCGACCTCGCCGCCCCGCTCACCGCACAGCTCCGGTGACCGTCCGGGTCCCGTGCGCTCAGACGGGCTCGGCGGCCCGGGTGACCAGTACGTCCCCACTCGCGGTGCGGCCGCGCAGCCATAGCGCCGGGGCGCGGTCCGGCGCGGTCCGGCGCACCTCCAGCTCGCTGCGGGCGCGGCCGGACCCCGACGACAGGTCCAGCTCGGCCAGCACCCCGGCATGGACGCCGATCGTCAGGCCGCCCGACCCCGTGGTCAGATCCAGCCGCCCGGCGCTGGCGTCGGCGACGGAGACCGCGCCGGTGCCCGTGCGCACGCCGACGTCCGCGTGGACCGCACCGATCCTGACGTCCCCGCTGCCGGCCTTGATGTCGGTCGACCCCGCGACCGCGCCCACGCGGACCATGCCCGAACCGGTCCGGATGCGTGCCCGGCCGCCGACGGCGCCCAGCTCGACGTCACCGGACCCGGTCGTGACCTCGGCGTCGCCGTCCACGTCGGCGGTGGTCGCCGTGCCCGCCCCGGTCCGGACGGTCGCCCGCCCCGCCCGGCCACGGACCACGACGTCACCGGCGCCGGTCCGGGCCGTCACGCGCGAGCCCGGCGGTGCCCACACCGTGACCACCAGCGGCACCATCCGCAGCGGCAGCTCCGTGGTCGAGCGCACCGTCAGCGTCGGGGCCTTGCCGCCGGTACCCGGTGCGGACCACGCGATGTCCGCCGCGCGCACCGCGTCCGCGCCTGCCGAGGCGGGACCGTCACCGTCGTCCGTGTCGGGGGCCGCCGACACGGAGCCCAGCCACGACGCCACCTCGCCGAGGCGCTGCGCCCATCCGCCGGCCGCCGCCGGGTCGTGCCGCACCTCGACGCGTACCTCGAGCTCGCCCGGGGCGTTGCCCTCGTTCGCGGTCTCCTCGTTCGCGGTCTCCTCGTTCGCGGTCTCCTCGTTCGCGGTCTCCGTGGCCTCGTCATCACCGGAGGCGCCGTCCAGGTGCACCACCACCCGCCCGACATCCACCGCGAGGTCCAGATCCGCCGGGCCCGCGACCGTCCGGCTCTCCTGCCGCACCAGATCCTCCACGGTGATCAGCCCTCGACCCAGCCGCGCAGGTTGCGGCCGTCGTCCGGGCCGCTGGGCCGGTCGGACCCGGATCCCCACTGCCCACCGTCACCCGGGCGGCCGCCCCACCGCCCGCGCGGGCCGCGGCCGAGCTGCCCGGACAGCGCCCCCTGCACGGCCTGGGCCACCCAGGAGTTGAGCGAGACGCCCTCGGCGGCGGCCGCCTGCTCGGCCTGGCCCTTGATCTGCTCCACCAGCCGCAGCGTGATCCGGCTGATGTCGCCGGTGTCGACCCCCGGGCCGCGCGGCGGCGGTGGCGTCGGCGGGGCTTCGGCGACGTGCTCGGGGCCGACGGCGACCCGGACGTCGCGCCCGTCGAGGCGCACCTCGACCG
>JAEUJO010000269.1 GCA_016794615.1 Pseudonocardia sp.
GGCAGCACGAGGCTGGCCGCCACCGTCCTGGTCGACGGGGTGGCGAGCGGGCCGGTCAGCGCCGCCCGGGACATGATCAGCTTCTGGGGTGGTTTCGATCCGAGCACGGGCCTCGTCATCGACCGCAGGCATTCGCTGTCCGGACGGTGCCTGACCGGCACGGTGTTCGTTCTGCCCCACGGCAAGGGGTCCAGCACAGGCAGCGCGGTGCTCCTCGATGCGCTCGTGCAGGGGACCGCGCCCGCCGCGATCCTGCTGAACCGGGTCGACGAGATCATCGCCCTCGGCGCGGTGGTCTTCGAGGAGTTCTTCGGCGGGACGATCCCGGTCGCGGTGCTCCGGGACGGCGACTTCGCCGTCGCGCTGGAGGCCGCCCGCATCGAGATCATGGCCGGGGGCACGGTGCTGGCGCGGTGACGACGGAGCTGAGGCTGTCGGACGGGGACCGCGCCATGCTCGACGGCGAGCACGGTGACGGCGTGCGCTCGGCCATGCGCATCATCACCCGCATGGCCGAGATCCAGGGCGCCGCGGCGCTGGTGGACGTGTCCCACGTCCATGTGGACTGCGGCATCTACACCGGGCCCGGCAGCCTCGCGGTCGTCGAGACGCTCGTGGCGAGCGGGGCCCGGGTCCGCGTGCCGACCACGGTGAACGCCATCTCGATCGACCGGCAGCGGTGGCGCTCCCAGAACGTCGACCCCGGGTTCGCGGCCAAGGCCGATCGGCTGGCCACCGCGATCGAGGACCTCGGCGCGTCGCCGACCTTCTCCTGCACCCCGTACGTCTTCCCCGACGGTCCCCGGTTCGGCGAGGACATCGTGTGGGCCGAGTCCAACGCCATCGTCTACGCGAACAGCGTGATCGGCGCGCGCACCAACCGGCACGGCGACCTCCTCGACGTCTGCGCGGCGATCACCGGCCGGGCCCCGCTCGCCGGTCTGCACCTGCCGGAGAACCGGGTGGGCACCTTCCTGGTCACCGTCCCGCCGATGGATCGCCTCGACGGATCCTTCTACGTGGCACTGGGCTACCTGGTCGGCCAGCAGGCGGGCGAGCTCGTCCCGGTGATCGACGGGCTGCCGGGCACGCCGTCGACGGAGGACCTGAAGGCGTTCTGCGCCGCCGTGGCGACGTCCGGGGCCGTCGGCCTGTTCCACATGGTCGGGGTGACCCCCGAGGCCCCCACCCGCCACGCCGCGCTGGGCGGGCGGCCGCCGCTGCGGACCCTCGACGTCACCCCCGAGGCCCTGCTGGACACGGTCAAGGGCCTGTCCACCGGGCAGGAGGCGGCCGCGCTGGACCTGGTCGTGCTGGGCAGCCCGCACTTCACCTCGGGTGACTTCGCCGAGCTGGCCGGGCTGGTCGCGGGCCGCACCCGCGATCCACGGGTCGACGTCCTGATCACCACCAGCCGGTTCGCCCTGGACCAGGCCCGCGAGCAGGGGTGGGCCCAGAGCATCGAGGCGTTCGGTGCCCGGTTCAGCACCGACACGTGCCTGTGCATGCTCAGCCCGGACATGCTCGCTCCCGGTACCCGCGCGGTGATGACGAACTCCGGGAAGTTCGCCCACTACGGCCCGGGCCTCGTCCGGCGCGGGGTCTGGTTCGGCTCACTCGCCGACTGCGTCGACTCCGCCGTCGCCGGGACCGTCCGCACCAGGAGACCCGCCTGGGCGTGACCCCGTCAGCGGCCTGCCTCGATGTGGCCGAACCGGTGCCGGGTCCGGCTGATGGCCTGCTCCCGCAGCACGGTCAGCAGTTCGCGCCTGCCGTCGGCGACCACCGGCGTGTCGACCAGCGACGCCCCCACCCGGGCCGCCTCGGTGCGCAACGCGTCCGACGGGGTGCCGACGCACCGGATCCGTTCCCCGGGCTGCGGCGGGCCGTCGAGCCCGACGACCGGGACGCCCGCGCACGCCGCGGCGAGCCGGACGCGCAGGACGTCGCGTTCGCGGGCGTCGTCACCCACCGCCAGCCGCAGGCGGGGGAGCGGCCGGTAGCGCAGGACGTTCGACTCCGAGCGCAGCCCGGTCTCGTCGTGCTCGACGCTGAAGGTCGCGCGCCATGCGGCCGCGTCCGATCCGGCCGCCGTGCGCAGCCACTCGACGTCCGCGGCGGGCAGCGCGGCCACAGGTGCCGTGGCGAGCAGGGCGGAGGCGGCAGCGGCCGGCGGGGCCGTCGGCAGCGCCGCGTGCGCGTCGTGCCAGGTACCGAACTGCGCGACGTAGTTCGGGCCGCCCGGCTTCGAGCCGGGGCCGATCACCGAGCCCTTCCACCCGCCGAACGGTTGGCGCTGCACGACCGCGCCGGTGATGTGCCGGTTGACGTAGGCGTTGCCGACCTCGACGCGTTCGGTCCAGTAGTCGATCTCGTCCGGGTCGAGGGAATGCAGCCCGCCGGTCAGGCCGTACCCGGTGGCGTTCTGCAGCGCGAGGGCCTCGTCGAGGTCGGCGGCGTGCATCAGGCCGAGCACCGGGCCGAAGCACTCGTTCGTGTGGAACCAGGATCCGCGGGCCACCGGCTCCTTCACACCGGGGGTCCACAGGTTCCCGCCGCGGTGCTGCGGGCGGAGCAGCCAGCGCTCACCGGGCTCGAGCGTGGTCAGCGCGCGATGCAGCTTCTCCGACGGGGCCTCGATCAGCGGGCCCATCACGGTCGCGGGGTCGTCGGGCAGCCCCACCCGCAACGTCTGCACCGCGTCGAGGAGCTGGCGGTGGAACCGCGCGCCCGCCGCGGACGACGTCGATGCCACCGGCCCGACGAGGATCGCGAGCGACGCCGCCGAGCACTTCTGCCCCGCGTGCCCGAACGCGGAGCGGACGAGGTCGGCCACCGCCAGGTCGGGGTCGGCGGACGCGGTGATCACCAGCGCGTTCTTGCCGCTGGTCTCGGCGATGAGCCGCAGGTCGGGGCGCCACGAGCGGAACAGCGCCGCGGTGTCCGACGCCCCGGTCAGCACCACGTGGTCGACGGCGGGGTGGGTGATCAGCCGCCGCCCGGCCGCGCCCTCGTCGGTGTGGACGAGCTGCAGCGCGTCGGCCGGGATGCCTGCGCCGTGCAGGGCGGCGACGGCGACCTCGGCGCATGCCCGGACCTGCGGTGCGGGCTTCAGCACGACCGCGGCGCCCGCCGCCAGCGCGGCCAGGCAGCCGCCGATCGGAATCGCGACCGGGAAGTTCCACGGCGGCGTCACCACGACGACCCGGTCCGGGGTGAACGGGGCGCCGTCGAGCTCGTCGGCGCGGTCGGCGTAGTAGGCGGCGAAGTCGATCGCCTCGGAGATCTCGGGGTCGGCCTCGGCGATCGTCTTGCCCGCCTCGCCCGCCATCACGGTGAGCAGCTCACCCCGGGCCGCGGCCAGGGCCCGGGCCCCCTCGCGCAGCGCCGCGGCGCGGTGCCGGGCGGGCGTGGCGGACCAGGACGACGCAACCGCGGTGTCGACGACCGCGTCCACGGCGTCCGGGTCGGTGAGCTCGGCGCCGGTCACCCGAGGGGCCGGGCGGGCGATCGCCCGCAGCGCCCACGTGCGGTTCGCGTCGAGCGACGGGTCGGTGTCGGGCTCGTTGCGGAAGGTGTCGCGCATCCTGACGTCCTCGACCGACCGGTCCTGGGTGCGGCGCGGGGTCGCCGCCACGACGTGCCGGTCGCGCACCGAAGCGCGGAAGCAGTCCTCGTAGGCGGCCGGGCCCTCCGCGGAGAACAGGGAGTAGAGGTAGTTCTCGGGGGACGCGTTCTCCTCCAGCCGTCGGATGAGGTAGGAGACGGCGGCGTCGAAGTCGTCGGCGTGCACGATCGGGGTGTAGAGCACGATCCGGTCGACGTCCGCGGCCACCGCGCGGGCCTGGGCGGGCGCCATGCCCTGCAGCATCTCGACGTCGAGCTGGCGCTGCGCCCCGCGGGCTGCGGCGAGCTCGACGGCCAGCGCCACGTGGTGCAGGTTGTGGCTGGCCACGCCGATCCGCACGGCGTCGGTCAGGTCGCCGCCGATCGCCCGGTCCAGCAGCCGGACGTAGTTGGCGTCGACCTCGGGCTTGCTGAGGTAGGTGGCCTGCGGCCAGTCGTGGACCTCGGCGTCGACCTGCTCCATGGCGAGGTTGGCGCCCTTGACCAGCCGCACCTTGATCGGCGCACCGCCCGCGGCGACCCGCTCACGGGCGAACGCGGCGAGCTCGTCGAAGGCGTCCACGGCGTCGGGTAGGTAGGCCTGCAGCACGATCCCGGCGCGCATCCCCGTCAGCTCGGGGCGGCCCAGCAGCGCCGTGAACAGCGCGACCGTGAGATCGAGGTCCTTGTACTCCTCCATGTCGAGGTTGATGAACACGCCGCCGTCCCGGGCCGCGGTGAACAGCGGGAGCAGGCGCTCGACGAGGCGCTCCTTGCTGCCCTCGAGATCCCACGGCACGAGCTGGCTGACCACCGACGAGGCCTTGACCGAGAGGTAGTCGACGTCGTCGCGGTTCAGCAGCTCCATGGTGCGAGCCAGCCGTCGCTGCGCCTCCTGCTCCCCGAGCACCGCCTCCCCGAGCAGGTTCAGGTTGAGCCGGTAGCCCTCTTCGCGGGCTTCGGCGAGCCGCTTGCCGAGCGAGTGTCCGCCCGCGTCGACGATCAGGTGCCCCACCAGGGCCCGCAGCCTGCGCCGGGCCAGCGGCACCACGACGCGCGGCGCCCGCGGGGCGAGCACCCCGCCCGCGCGCAGCATCAGCCGGTCGATCCCGCCGACGAACACCGGGACGGGGTGTCCGGGGGCGGCGAGGCGCCCCAGCTCGTGGGCGGCCACACCGTTGTCGGCCGGGCGGGCCACCCGGTCGACGAAGCCCAAGGCGAAGCCGACCCCCGCCGGGTCGTGCAGCAGGGCGGCGAGCTGCGCGGCAGGCCCGCTGCCGGGGCCGGCGGCTCCCGCGGCGGCCCACCGGTCCGCCCGCGCGACGGCGCGCTCGACGAGGTCCTGCGGGACGGTGGTGTCTCCCGCCACGGGCGGGGTGAGCAGCTCGGACATGGGTACGAGCATGCTCGCCCGGGCCCTGCCGCGTCTTGTCCCGATCCGGCGCCTCCGGTGCCGGATCCATACCAGAATCCACGGCGTGGACGTGACCTCCGACCGAACCGCGGCCGCCCTGCTCGAGCTGTTCGCGGGGTTGACCGGCGTCATGTTCTGCGCCAAGGACGCCGACGGCCGCTACACGGAGGTCAACGACGCGTTCGTGCGGCGCACCCACGAACGGACCCGTGCCGCGGTGCTGGGCCGCCGGGCGACGGACCTGTTCGTCCCGGATCTCGCCGCGCGGTACGAGGAGCAGGACGCGGCCGTGCTCGCGAACGGCCTGCCGCTCCGCAACGAGCTGGAGCTGATCCGCCGGGTGGGCGGAACGCCCGGCTGGTACCTCACCACGAAGATCCCGCTGCGTGACGGAGCGGAGTCCGTCGTCGGGGTCGTCAGCGTCTCCGAGGACATGGGGAACACCGTGGAGACCGGCCGCGCGATGCCCGCGCTGAGCAGGGTGGTCGACCTGGTCGCCGCCCGGCTGGACCGGCCGCCCCGGGTGAAGGAGATGGCGGCCGCCGCCGGGTGCTCGGTCTCGCTGCTCGACCGGCGGATGCGCAGGGTCTTCGGGCTGGCCCCCACGCAGTTCGTGCTCCGGGCTCGGATCGACCACGCCCGCAGCCTGCTCGCCGACCCGTCGTGGCCACTGGCCGACATCGCCATCGCGTGCGGGTTCCACGACCAGCCCGCTTTCACCAGGCAGTTCGCCCGGCTCGCAGGCGAGACCCCGGGCCAATACCGTCGACGTTCGTAGGAACATCTCGAGCGGGGGCTTGTCAACAGCAGTGCAATGTCACATACTACTGATGCCACCGAGTTCAGGAGACGACGATGACCAGCGCGACAGCGACCCCGTGGCGCGGGGTGTACACGGCGACGGCCCTGCCCTTCAACGACGACCTCAGCGTCGACTACGACGGCTACGCCGAGCACGTCCGGTGGCTCGCGGCCAACGGCACCGACGGCGTGTGCCCGTCCGGGTCGCTGGGCGAGTACCAGACGCTGACGCCCGAGGAGCGCGCCCGGGTCGTCCGGGTGGCCGTCGAGGCCGCTCCCGACGGCTTCGGCGTGATGCCCGGCGTCGCCGCCTACGGCTCGCAGGAGACGGTCCGGTGGGTCGAGCAGGCCGCCGAGGCGGGTGCGCAGTCCGTGCTGATGCTGCCCCCGAACGTCTACCGTGCCGATCGCGAGAGCGTGCTGAACCACTACCGGGAGGCCGCCAAGGTCGGGCTGCCGATCGTGGCCTACAACAACCCCATCGACACCAAGGTCGACCTGACCCCCGACCTGCTCGCCGAGCTGCACCACGAGGGACTCATCAAGGCGGTCAAGGAGTTCACGGGTGACGTCCGCCGGGCCTACGAGATCAGGGAGCTGGCGCCGGACCTCGACCTGCTGATCGGCGCGGACGACGTCCTGCTCGAGCTGGGGATCGCGGGTGCGGTCGGCTGGATCGCGGGCTACCCCAACGCGCTCCCCGTCACGACCACCCGGCTCTACCGGCTCGCCACCTCCGGGGACGTGGCCGACCTCGCCGCGGCCCTGCCGATCTACCGCGACCTGCACTCGTTGCTGCGGTGGGACTCCCGCACCGAGTTCGTCCAGGCGATCAAGCTCTCGATGGACGTCGCAGGGCGCAAGGGCGGCCGGTGCCGCCCGCCGCGCGGTCCGCTGCCCGCCGCTGTCGCCGCGGCCGTCCGCCGGGACACCGAGGCGGCGCTGGCCAAGGGTTACCGCTGACATGAGCCTTGTGCAAGACACCAGCCCGGCGCAGGTCGACGAGACCGTCGCCGCCGCGGACCGGGCCGCGCCCGGGTGGGCGGCCCGGAGCCGCGCCGAGCGGGCGGCCTCGTTGCGGGCCGTCGCCGACGAGCTCGACCGCGCCGCCGACGACCTGGTGCCGATCGCGATCCGGGAGACGCACCTCGGCGAGCCGCGGCTGCGCGGCGAGCTCTCCCGCACGACCTTCCAGCTACGACTGCTCGCCGAGGTCCTGGAGGAGGGCGCCTACCTGCACGCGCGGGTCGACCACGCCGACCCCGCGTGGCCGATGGGCCCGCGCCCGGACCTCCGCCGCACCGGGATCCCGTACGGGCCCGTCGTGGTGTTCGCCGCCTCGAACTTCCCGTTCGCCTTCTCGGTGGCGGGCGGCGACACGGCGTCCGCGTTGGCCGCGGGCTGCCCGGTGATCGTCAAGGCGCATCCGGGGCATCCCGCGCTCTCCGACGCCACTGCCGAGGTCGTCACCGCGGCTCTCCCCGAAGGCGTGTTCGGGCTCGTCCACGGCGACGCCGCCGGGGTCGCCGTGCTGACCCACCCGAAGGTCAGGGCGGCGGCGTTCACCGGGTCCATCCGGGGCGGCCGCGCGCTGTTCGACATGGCGGCGGCCCGGCCCGAGCCGATCCCGTTCTACGGTGAGCTGGGGTCGGTCAACCCGGTGTTCGTCACGGCCGCCGCGGACGCCGCCCGTGGCGAGACGGTGGCCGAGGGGCTGGTCGGCTCGTTCACGCTCGGCGCCGGCCAGTTCTGCACCAAGCCCGGCCTGGTCCTCGCGCCGCGGGGGTCGCGCCTCGTGGCCGCGCTCGCCGGCGGCGCCCTGCCCCCCGCGGCACCCCTGCTCAACGACCGGATCACCGACGCGTACCTGCACGGCAGGCAACGGCTGCGTGACCACCCCGACGTGCGGGTGGTCGCCGAGGGGCCCGACCCGCTCTCGCCCAGCGTGTTCGCCACGACGGTGACCGCGCTGCTGGCCGACCGCGAGGTGCTGCAGGAGGAGTGCTTCGGCCCGACCGTGCTGGTGGCCGAGTACGACGAGGAGTCGCAGCTCCTGGAGGTGGCGGGCACCGTGGCCGGGCAGCTGACCGCCAGCCTCGTCGCCGACGAGGACGACCCGCTGGCCGGAGAGCTCACGGCCGTACTGGCCACCAAGGCCGGGCGGCTGCTGTGGAACCAGTGGCCCACCGGGGTGTCGGTGACCCACGCCCAGCAGCACGGCGGGCCCTACCCCGCCACCACGGCCGTCGGCACCACGTCCGTCGGCACGGCGGCGATCGACCGGTTCACCCGGCCCGTGGCGTACCAGGGGTTCCCCCAGACCCTGCTGCCGGCCGAGCTGCGTGAGGACCCCGCGAGTTCACGGGTCCCGCGCACGGTGGACGGAAAGCAGGAGCAGCCATGAGGACGTCACGGATCATCCACGCCGTCGACTCGCACACCGAGGGTATGCCGACGCGCGTCGTCACCGGCGGCGTCGGCGTGTTCCCCGGCGCTACGATGGCGCAGCGCCGCCAGTGGTTCATCGAGAACAACGACGCGCTGCGCACGCTGCTGATGTGCGAGCCGCGCGGGCACGCGTCGATGTCGGGCAGCATCATCCAGCCGCCGACCCGGGACGACGCCGACTTCGGGGTGCTGTTCATCGAGGTCTCGGGTCTGCTCCCGATGTGCGGGCACGGCACGATCGGCACGGCGACCGTGCTGGTCGAGACCGGCATGGTGCCCGTGGTGGAGCCGGTGACCACGATCCGGCTGGACACCCCGGCGGGCCTGGTCGTCGCCGAGGTGGCCGTGCGCGACGGCCACGCGGAGCGGGTGACGATCCGCAACGTGCCCTCGTTCAGCCTGGCGCTCGACGAGAAGGTCGAGGTCGACGGGTTCGGCCAGGTGCGCTACGACATGGCGTTCGGCGGCAACTTCTACGCGATCGTCGACCTCGACGCGTTGGGTCTGCCCTTCGAGCGGTCGGCCAAGCAGCGGCTGCTCGACGCGGGGCTGTCCATCATGGCGGCCATCAACGAGCAGGCGTTGCCCCGCCACCCCGGGCGCGCGGACATCAGCGGCTGCCACCACGTGTACCTGAAGGCGCCCGGCTCCACCGCGCAGCACTCGCGGCACGCGATGGCGATCCATCCGGGCTGGTTCGACCGGTCGCCCTGCGGCACCGGCACCAGCGCGCGCATGGCGCAGCTGCACGCCCGCGGCGAGCTCGCCCTGCACACCGACTTCGTCAACGAGTCGTTCATCGGCAGCACGTTCGTCGGCAGGCTCGTCGAGGAGGTCGAGATCCCCGGTGCCGGGGACGGGTCGATGATCCGGGCTGTCGTCCCCACCATCTCCGGCCGCGCGTGGGTCACCGGCACCGCGCAGTACATGCTCGACCCCACCGACCCGTTCCCGGCGGGCTTCTCCCTGTGAGCAGCGGAGACCTGCCCGCGACCGTCGACGTCGTCGTCATCGGCGCAGGCGCCGTCGGCGCGGCGTGTGCGTACTTCCTCGCGCGGGACGGGTTCTCCGTGCACGTCGTCGAGCGCGGTCAGATCGCCTCCGGCACCTCCGGGGCGTGCGAGGGCAACGTGCTGGTGTCGGACAAGGAGGCCGGCCCCGAGCTCGACCTCGCGCTCTACTCGCTGGGGGTGTGGAACGGCGAGCTGGCCGAGTTCGGCGAGCTGTGGGAGTTCGAGCCCAAGGGGGGCTTCGTCGCCGCCGCCACGCCCGCGGGCGCGGCGGCGTTGCGGGACCTGGGGGTCCGCCAGCGGGCCGCCGGGGTCGAGGCCGTCGACGTGGCCGCCGCCGACGTCCACACCTACGAGCCGTGCATCACCGACGGGCTCACGGCAGCGGCGTACTACCCGCAGGACGCGCAGGTGCAGCCGATGCTGCTGACCGCGCACCTGCTGCGGCTGGCGCGCGGGCACGGCGCGGGCGTCTCGACCGGGGTCACCGCGACCGGGCTGTCGGTCGACCCGCGGTCCGGGACGGGGGAGCGGCGGGTGACCGTGGTGCGGACCAGCCGGGGGACGATCTCGTGCGACCAGGTCGTCAACGCCACCGGCACCTGGGCCGGCGAGCTCGCGGCCATGGCGGGTGTCGAGGTCCCCGTCCTGCCGCGGCGCGGGTTCGTGCTGGTCACCGAGCCCCTGCCCCGCACCATCCACCACAAGGTGTACGCCGCCGAGTACGTCGCCTCCACCCAGTCCTCCGACGGCGCGTTGCAGACCTCGACCGTCATCGAGGGCACCCGGGCGGGCACGATCCTGATCGGCTCGTCCCGCGAACGCGTCGGCTTCGACCGCACCGTCTCGCTGCCCGCGATGCGGGAGATCGCCGGCAAGGCGCTCGCGCTGTTCCCCGCACTCGCCCGCACCCGGATCCTGCGCTGCTACCACGGGTTCCGCCCGTACTGTCCCGACCACCTGCCGGTGATCGGCCACGACGCCCGCGCTCCCGGGCTGTGGCACGCCGGTGGCCACGAGGGTGCGGGCATCGGCCTGTCGGTGGGCACGGCCAAGCTGCTGGCCCAGTCGATGGCGGGCCTGCGCACGGACCTGGACCTGACGCCGTTCGCACCGGCGCGCTTCTCGGAGGTGGCCGTCGATGCCTGCTGAGCGGAGCTTGCGGAGCGATCATGGGCGCTGAGCGGAGCTTGGGGAGCGATCATGGGCGCTGAGCGGAGCTTGGGGAGCGATCATGGAAGCTGAGCGGACCTTGGGGAGCGATCATGGAAGCTGACCCGCACCGCTTCACCCTTGACGGCCGGGAGCTGACCGCGCGGCCGGGGCAGTCGGTCGGGGCCGCGATGGCCGCCGCCGGGATCCCCTCGTGGCGCACCACCCGCAAGGACGGGCGGCCGCGGGGGCTCTTCTGCGGCATCGGGGTCTGCTACGACTGCCTGGTCACCGTCGACGGCGCCGCGAACCAGCGGGCCTGCCTCGTCCCCGCGGCCGACGGCATGGCGCTCACCACCGAACCTCCTGCTCTCGGCACTCCTGCTCTCGGCGCTCCTGCTCTCGGCGCGACACCGCCCGGGCCGCCTGCGGCAGCGCCCGCCGACGAACCCTTCGACGTCGCGGTGGTCGGCGCCGGGCCTGCGGGCCTGGCGGCCGCGGTGGCCGCGGCCGAGTCCGGGGCGCGGGTGGTGGTCGTCGACGCAGGCGCGCGGGTCGGCGGCCAGTACTGGCGGCACCCCGCCGGATCGACGGCGCAGCAGGACGCGAAACGGTTCGACGAGCTCCGCCGCCGGTTCTCCACGGGACGGATCACCCATCTGCCCTCGACGCAGGTGTGGTTCGTCGAGCCCCCGGCGCGCACTGCGCGGGATGATCGGGGCCCGGCCACGCTGCACCTGGTTCCGACGACCGCCTGCGCCCCGGAGATCGTCACCGCCCCGGCCGTGGTCACCGCCCGGCGGCTGGTCCTGTGCCCCGGTGGCTACGACCGGCAGCTGCCGATCCCGGGCTGGGACCTGCCCGGCGTGATGGCCGCGGGTGGGGTGCAGGCCCTGCTCAAGGGCCACCGGAGCCTCGCGGGCCGGCGCACCGTCGTCGCCGGGACCGGTCCGTTCCTCCTGTCGGTCGCCACGCAGCTCGCCGACGCGGGCGCCGAGGTGCTGGCGGTGTGCGAGGCGAACGGCCTGTCGGGCTGGGCCCGCCAGTTCGGTGCCGCGGCCAGGGTGCCCGGCAAGATCGTCGAAGGGGTCGGGTACGCCGCCGCGGCACTGCGCCATCGCATCCCCTACCGCACCCGCACGGCCGTCACCCGGATCGACCCCGACGCCTCGGGCGCGCGGGCGGGCCGGGTGTGGCTCCGCCGGATCGACGGTGACGGGCGGCTGAGCGAGAAGATGCTCCCGCCGCTCGATGTCGATCTCGTCGCACTCGGTTGGGGGTTCACCCCGTCGATGGAGCTGATCAGCGCGGTCGAGGCGCAGACCAGGGTCGATGTCGACGAGTCCCTGGTCGCGGTCGTCGACGCGAGCCAGCGCAGCACCGTCCCCGGCGTCTTCGTGGCCGGTGAGGCGACCGGGGTCGGCGGGGCGCTGCTGGCGGTCGCCGAGGGTGAGCTGGCCGGGATCGCTGCCGCGGGCGCCGAGGAGCGGCTCGCAGGCCGCGTCCGTCGCCTGCGGGCCCGCATCGCCCGCCTGCGCGGCTTCGCCGCCGCGATGCACGCGACGCACCCGGTGCCGCAGCGGTGGCCGGACTGGCTCACCCCCGCCACGGTCGTGTGCCGGTGCGAGGAGGTGAGCTCCGATGCCGTGCGGGCTGCGTGCGACGAGCTCGGCGCAGGCGACGTCCGCACCGTCAAGCTCATGGCGCGTCCCGGGATGGGCTGGTGCCAGGGCCACGTCTGCGGGTTCGCGACGGCGAAGCTGGCCGCGGCGGCCACCGGCCGGCCGTTGACCGTCGACGACCTGCGGCCCCTCGCCAAGCAATCGCTCTGCGCGCCGGTCACGCTGGCCGGGCTCGCCGATACGCTGTGACATATCACATGCCATCCGGGAGGTAGGCCTCGATGCCGGACAGCTTCGTGCAGATCGAGAAGATCAGCATGCGGGAACGCATCTCACACGCTCTGCGTGCCGCGATCATCAGTGGCGAGCTGGAGCCCGGCACGGTGTACTCGGCCCCCTCGCTCGGCACGCGGTTCGGCGTCTCCGCGACGCCCGTCCGCGAGGCGATGCTCGACCTGGTCCGGGAGGATCTCGTCGAGATCGTCCCGAACAAGGGCTTCCGCGTCACCGAGATCGGCGAGTCCGCCCTCGACGAGATCACGGAGCTGCGCCTGCTCATCGAGCCCGCGGTCGTCGGGAAGGTGACGCCGAGCATCCCGAGCGCGGACATCGACGAGCTCAGGGAGCTGGCCCAGAAGATCGTCGACGCCGCCGCGGCCGGCAACCTGATCGAGTACACGGAGGCCGACCGGATCTTCCACGTCCGGCTCCTCTCGTACGCGAAGAACGGCCGGCTGACCACCCTCGTCGCGGAGCTGCGGGCCCACGCGCGGCTCTACGGGCTGTCGGCCCTGCTGGCCAGGGGCGAACTGGAACAGGTGGCGCGCGAGCACCTCACGATCGTCGACACCATCGAGCGGCGGGATCCCGAGGCCGTCGCGGAGTTGCTCCGCGAGCACATCAGCCAGACCCGCGGCCGGTGGGCACGTCCGGCCGTGCCCTAGCGGTCACCGCGCGGTTCATCCGGTCGGACGGCAGCTGGCCGAGCATGTAGTGCGCGCAGTTGTCGATCTTGTCATGCCAGGCGACGACCGCGGCCGCCGGGTCGTTGCGACGGATCGCGACGAGCAGACGATCGGCTTCGGCCAAGCTCTCGTGCGGGGGGTAGCGGTAACGCAGGCCGAGGATCGCGACGAACAGCCGCAACTGCAGAGAGAGGCGGATGAACATCGCGCCGATGCGCGGCATCCGGCACGAGCGCGCCAGCTCGTCCTGGAAGTCCAGGTCGATCCGGTGGCTTTCGGCCATCAGTCCCTGCTCGTTGCACCGGACGAGGCCGCGATGGTGCTCGTCGACGGTCGGCATCAGCTCGATCCGTGCGGAGGCGAGGTTCCGCACGACCGCGGTGCCGAGCAGCCCACGGGCGGTGTAGGTGTCGACGACGTCGCTCGGCGCCGGGTCGGGCAAGCGGTACTGGCCGTCCACCCGCTCGACCAGGGCGTCCTGGGCCATGTGTGAGAGCGTCTCGGTGACGTGGCCGGGCGTGAGCCCGCATCGCCGTGCGATGCGCCGCGGCGAGATGACGTCGCCCGCCTGCAGTTCCCCGTCGGCGACCGCCGCGCAGATACTGCGCACCACCCGGGCGACGTCACTGCGGGCGAGGAGATCGACAGCCGCCGGTGGGCCGGGTTCCTCCGTCGCGGCCGGATGGGCCGGGCCGCGGGGCCACACGAACGTGCCTGCGGACCCGCTTCGCGCGGCGCGGATGCGGCGCTGGACCTCGCGCAGCTCATCGATCTGCCGTGGGTCGACCATGCCTGCGACCCCGTGCATCATGCTGAACCAGCTGTCACCCGGCAGGGAATGCGCGGTGATCCACGGTCGGGCGAGCAGCCACCGCCGGGCCTTCTCGTCGAGCTCGACATCGATGACGAGCTCGACGGTGGTCGTGCTGGGGAGCTGCTCCGCCGCCCGGCACAGGACGTCGAGCGCGTCCGGGCCGGGTCGGGATGCGCGCAGCAGGCTCGCGCACACGATGGTCTCGATGACGCCGACGTGGATGGGCCGGGATGCCGCATCGCGGGCAGGCGCCGCGCTCGCGGCGTGGAAGCCGAGCGCGCACCCCGACGGGTGGACGCCGACGTAGCTGATGATCGACATCGACCGATAGCCGACGGGATACAGCTCCGACCGCGCCGAGTGCGGGAAGAAGCGGCGGCGCACTCGACTGACGGTGGCCTGGCTGACCCCGACCGCCTGGGCCACGGCGCGGGTCGTCCACCAGTTGGCACCAGGCGGTGGTTCGACGAGGGAGCAGCCCAGGATGCGCCGGACCATCTCGTCGTCCGCCGCGGGGCGGCCCGCGCGCGGCACGTCGTCGAGCGCCGCCACCCCGCCCTCCTGGTAGCGCTTCCACCACTTGGCCGCGGTCGGCCTGCTCACGGACGCTCGCCGGGCCGCCTCCGCGATGCCACCGTCGGCGCAGTCGAGCACGATCTGCGCGCGAGCGGCCACCCCGCGCGGGGTCTGTCGCGAGCGGACGGCCCGGAGCAGCTCCGCGACGTCGTCCGCGGGGAGTTCCACCCGGCCGGCCACGCCCGACAACGTAACTTACTTTTGACTCAAACGATCCGCAGGTCATGCAAGATCTAGCGGATGTGACCCAGGCTACGGAGGCTGTCCCGGCCAGGAACCGGGGTTCGGTGAAGAGAGGCCGAGTCGGATGACTGATCCGTTGTTCACGCCGTTCTCCTTGAAACATCTCATCCTGCGCAACCGCATCGTCAGCACCTCCCACGAGCCCGCCTTCAGCGAGGACGGTCTGCCGAAGGATCGCTACCGGGCCTACCACCGGGAGAAGGCGCGCGGCGGCGTGGGGTTGACCATGATCGGCGGAAGCGCCGTGGTCAGCCCGGACAGCACGCCACCGTTCGGCAACCTCGAGCTCTACCGGGACGAGGCCGTGCCCTGGCTCACGGCGCTCAGTGAGGACGTCCACTCCCACGGCGCCGCTGTGATGACCCAGCTCACCCACATGGGGCACCGGACCTACAACTACACGCGCGACTGGATCCCCGCGCTGTCGGCGAGCGGCACCCGCGAAGCCGCGCACCGCGCCTTCACCCGGGACGCGGACACGCGCGACCTGGCGCGGATCGCCCGGGACTTCGCCGAGGCCGCGCTGCGCTGCCGGGCGGGCGGCCTGGACGGGGTCGAGATCAGCGCCTACGCGGGCCATCTCATCGAGGAGTTCCTCTGCCCCGCGTTGAACCACCGCCACGACGAGTACGGCGGGAGTCTGGAGAACCGGCTGCGCTTCCCGCTCGAAGTGGTCGCCGCGGTGCGCGCGGCGGTCGGGAGCGACTTCGTCGTCGGCATGCGGATGTCGTTCGACGACGGGCGGCCCGACGGCACGGGCGTCGGACCGGACGAGGCGATCCGGATGGCGGCGGAGTTCACGAAGGCGGGCATCGACTTCTTCAGCGTCGTCCGCGGTCGAGCCGACACCGACGTGGAACTGGCGAGGATGATCCCGCCGATGTTCACCCCGGCCAGCCCGCAGCTGGAGTTCGCGGGCTGGGTCAAGCAGCGGATCGATGTGCCGGTGATGCATGCCGCGCGGATCAGCGACGTCGCGACGGCCCGCCACGCGGTCGCCGACGGGCTCATCGACCTCGTCGGGATGGTGCGGGCCCTCATGGCCGACCCCGACCTCCCGCGCAAGGAGCAGGCGGGCGAGGGCGACCGCGTCCGCCCTTGCGTCGGCGCGAGCGTCTGTCTGGACACGATCTACACCTCAGGCTCGTCGACGTGCATCCACAATCCGGCCACCGGGCGTGAGCTGCAGTTGCCCCAACGAGTCCCGCCCGCGCCTGCGCCGAAGCGGTGTGCCGTCGTCGGCGGCGGTCCGGCCGGGCTCGAGGCCGCGCGGGTGCTCGCCGAGCGGGGGCACACGGTCACCCTCTACGAGGCGAACGCGACGTTCGGCGGCCAGGTGGCGCTGGCCGCGGTGAGCGAGCGCCGTCGGGATCTCATCGGGATCGTCGACTGGCGGGTCGCGGAGTGCCGCAGGCTCGGCGTCACGCTGCGCCGCAACCACTACGCCGGCGCCGGTGACATCGGCGACGTCGATGTCGTCGTCCTCGCGACCGGTGGCGTGCCGAACACCGCGATCGGCGTCCCCGGCGACACCCTCGCCGTGGACGGCTGGGACCTGGTCGGCGGGGGCGTGCGGCCGTCCGGCGACGTCCTGGTGTACGACGACCACGGTGGCCACGAGGCCCTGGACGCGGTCGAGGCCGCCACCAGGTCCGCGCGGCACGTCGAGTACGTGACGCCGGAACGCGGCGTCGCCCCGGACGTCGGTGCATCTCCCGGCGTGGGGTACTTCCAGATGCTCGCCGACCATGACGTGCCGACCACCGTGCTGCACCGCCTCATCGGGATCGAGCGGCGGGGATCCCGGCTCGCGGCCCGGCTCCAGGTCGAGGGGGCGAAGACGGTGACCGAGCGCCTCGTCGACACCGTGGTCGTCGAGCACGGCACGGTACCGGACCCGGAACTGTTCGTCGCGTTGGTCGACCGTTCGGTGAACCTCGGCGAGATCGTCGTGCCGGATCTGCTCGCCGGGCGACCGCAGTCTGCCCGGCACAACCCGGGCGGGGAGTTCGAGCTGTACCGGGTGGGAGACGCCGTGGCGAGCCGCAACATCCACGCGGCGATCCTCGATTCGTATCGCCTGTGCATCACCATCTGAACTGTGCTGGAAGGAATATGAACGAGTCATGCGATCAAATCCGGCTGTAAGGAGTGACTCATGGCCTCGCTAGACGACCAGACCACGCGTTCGGATGCCGCCGACGTGGCGTTCAAGCGGCGTTTCATGCGCAGGATGATTTTCGTTCTCACCGGTGGGATGTTGTTGGACGGCTACATCCTGGGGATCATCGGCCCGGTTACGGGGCAGTTACAGCAGGAGTTGCAGATCTCGACGGCCGAGGTGGGGTTGATCGCATCGGCGGCACTGTTCGGGATCCTGATCGGTTCGCCATTGGGTGGGTGGGCCGGTGACAAGTTCGGCCGCAAACCCCTGTTCATGATCGACATGGGTTTGTTCGTGGTGGCGTCGGCGATGCAGTTCTTCGTCTCCTCGTTCATCTTCTTGTGGATCATCCGATTGTTGATGGGTGTCGCGATCGGGGCCGAGTACTCAGTGGGCTGGCCGATGATGTCGGAGTTCGCGCCCGCGCGGCTGCGGGGGCGTCTGATGGGGATCACGATCCTGGCCTGGTACGCCGGGTTCATGATCGGCTACACCATCGGTTACGTCCTGGACCTCCCGCCGGCCATGCAGTGGCGTTTCATCATCGGCACGAGCACGTTCATCGCGGTGGTGTTGTTCCTGGCGCGGCTGGGGCTGCCGGAGTCGCCGCGCTGGTTGTGGAACAAGGGCCGCAAGGACGAGGCCCTGGCCATCGCCCACAAGTACCTGGAGAGCGCCGCGGAGACGGCCGATCTGGAGAAGGAGAAGGTGCGTCAGGGCCGGTTCGTCGACCTGTTCTCCCGGCAGTACATCCGCCAGACGATCTTCGTGTCGTGGTTCTGGTTCTGCAACGTGCTGCCCTACTTCGCGATCGCGACCTTCGCCGACGACGTGCTGGGCAAGTACGGCCTGTCGGGGGGGCTCGCCGGTGGTGTCGGGCTGTCGATGGTCGCGGTGGCCGGGGTCGCGATCACCGTGCTGTTGATCGACAAGGCCGGTCGGCGGCTGTTCACCGTCCCGCCGCAGTGGATCACCGTGGTCATCTTCCTGATCATCGGTCTGTGGTCGGGCGCGCCGCCGGCGGTGGTGTTGGGCCTGTTCCTGCTCTTCTCGTTCCTCAACGCGATGAACGGGACCCTGACCAGCATCTACCCCGGAGAGGTGTTCCCCACCGAGGTCCGTGGTGTCGGTACCGGCTTCGCTGCTGCCGTCAGCCGGGTCGGCGCCGGTCTGGGCACCTTCCTCCTGCCGGTCGTGGTCGAGTCCTTCGGGGTCACGGTGGCGATGCTGGCCGCGGCCGTGATCGTGTTCAGCGGAGCGCTGGTATCACAGATGTGGGCTCCCGAGACGCGTGGCAAGAGCCTCACCGAGACCGCCGCCGGATTCTCGCACTGATGTGGAGGCGATCCTCGGCCGCCACGGAGATGACGTGCCGGGGCTCGGCTCGTTGATCACATCGGGTGTGCTTGCATGATCCATGTGCAGACGGTGGACTACCACACCGCCGGGGAGCCGTTCCGCATCGTCGCGGAGCCACCGGTGGCGATCGACGGCTCGACCGTGGCGCAACGCCGCGTCCACGCCATGGCCGACCCGGAAGTCGACGGACTGCGCCGCATGCTGTGCTTCGAGCCTCGAGGCCACGCGGACATGTACGGCGGGTTCATCACCCCTCCCGACGACCAGGGCGCCCACTTCGGGGTGCTGTTCTGGCACAAGGACGGGTTCTCGACGGCCTGCGGTCACGGCACCATCGCACTGGGTGTGTGGGCGATCGACACCGGCCGGATCGGCACCGATCCGGCCGGTGTCACCGACGTCGTGATCGACGTCCCGTCCGGGCGGGTCACCGCCCGCGTCGCCACCACACCCGAGGGCCGGGTGATCGGCGTCGAGTTCGTCAACGTGCCCAGCGCGCTCGTCGCGTCCGGGATCCCGGTGCGCACGAGCCGGGGCGAGTGCGCGGTGGACCTGGGCTGGGGCGGCGCGCTCTACGCGTGCGTGGACACGGCGTCGGTCGGCCTACAGGTGCGGCCCGAGAACCTGACCGCGCTCATCGCACTCGGCCGTGAGGTCAAGGCGGCGCTCGCCGACGACCCCCGGACCGAGCACCCGAGCGATCCGCGGCTCAGCGGGGTCTACGGGACGATCTTCTACGACGACCTCGGCACGCTGCCCGCCGGGCAGCGCCACCAGCGCAACGTCACGATCTTCGCCGACGGGCAGGTCGACCGCTCACCGTGCGGTTCGGGTACCGCGGCCCGGGTCGCCGTTCTCACCGCCACCGGGCACCTCGCCGACGGGCAGACCCTCGTTCACGACTCGATCGTCGGGTCCCGGTTCCACGCCGTGGCGCGCGAGCACGTCACCGAGCACGGCAGGCCCGCCGTGGTGCCGGTCGTCACCGGTGCCGCTTACCGGGTCGCCCGCTCGACGTTCGAGGTCGACCCGCACGATCCGCTCGTGCCCGGATTCGTTCTGCGATGAGCGAGCGTGCGAGCGAATCAGTGTCACAGCGCTTGCGCGAAGCGCCGACCGAGCGCAGCGAGGGAATGCGATGAGTGAGCGTGCGAGCGAATCAATGTCACAGCGCTTGCGCGAAGCGCCGACCGAGCGCAGCGAGGGAGTGCGATGAGCTGCGGTGACGGGCAGCAGTTCCGGGCGCGTGGTGCCGGACGGGCCGGGCCGCTCCCGGCCGTGCTGGCGCTGGGTGGGTTGCTGCTGACGGGCTGCGCCGAGGCGACCGACGTCGGGACGACCGCCGGCGCCACGGCCACCTTCCGGGACGGCACCTACGTCGGCCGCAGCGCCGCCGACGACAGCGGCGGCTACGGCGAGGTCAGGATCACGTTGCGCGGCAACGACATCGTGGCCACGGAGTACCGGATGCT
>JAEUJO010000288.1 GCA_016794615.1 Pseudonocardia sp.
GCGGCCCGGCACACTCCTGACCATGGCCGCCCGTCAGCGCGTCTCCTCCGGGTCTCCCTTCGAGCCCACCATCGGCTTCTCCCGCGCCGTCCGCGTCGGCGATCGGGTCCTCGTCTCCGGAACCGCGCCCGTCTTCCCGGACGGCTCCTGTCCCGACGACGTCGGCGTCCAGGCCCGCCGCTGCCTCGTGATCATCGAGGCCGCGCTCGCCGAGGCCGGGGCGACCGTCGCCGACGTGGTCCGAACCCGGATGTTGCTGGTCGACCCCGCCGACGCCGATGCGGTCGGCGCCGTGCACGGCGCGGTCTTCGGCGACGTCAGACCCGCGGCCACGATGGTCGCCGTCTCCGCGCTCCTCGATCCGCGGTGGAAGGTGGAGATCGAGGCCGAGGCCGTCGTCCCGCGGGCGCCGCTCACGCTCGCGCTGGTCGTCGACCTCGCCCCGGACGCCGTCGAGCCCTTCGCGGCGTACGAGCGTCGGGCCCTGCCGCTGCTGGCTCGGCACGGTGGCCGACTCGACCGCCGCCTGCGCACGGCCGACGGTCGCACCGAGATCCACCTGCTCTCGTTCACCGACCGCGCCGGCTACGATGCCTACCTCGCCGATCCGGAGCGCGCCGCGGCCGGCGGGCTGCTCGACGGCCGCGACGTCCGGCGTCGCCTCGTGGAGGTCACCGACGCGGACCCGAGCTGATCCGGCGCGCCGTCAGCCGTACACCGCCACCGCCGCCGGAGGCAGGGTGATCGCCACCGCGGACCCGTTGCGCGCCTCCACCGGAACCTCGGCGGCCTGCGACGGCGCGCTGCCGTACAGCAAGGCCAACGACTCCCCCACCGCGTGCAGCCCGGCGTCCACGGTCACCCAGGCCGTCCGCTCCTGCGCGGGGTCGGTGTTGATCGCGCACAGCACCTCACGCCGGTCCAGCACCCGCGACCACCCCACCACGCTGCGCACCGCGCCCCCGAAGCCCGTCGGGAGGCCGAACACCGACCCGTCCGCGGAGATCTCCCGCAGGTACTGCCGGCCCCGCCGCAGCGCCGGCTCGGCGCGGCGCAGCGCGAGCAGCGCGGCGGTCGCGGTGTAGAGCGGGCCCGCCTCGTCGAACACGTGCCTGCCCCGCGACCGGAACGCGCCGAACTCCCCTCCGAACATCGCCTCGCGGATGTAGCGGTCCGCGGCCGGCGGCCCGCCGGTGCCGTCGAGCTGCTGCTCGGTGCCATAGTACAGGCACGGGATCCCGAGCGTCAGCACGGTGAGCGCGGTCGCCCCGACCGCCAGCGACCGGCCGTCGGCCGTCGCGCCCAGCCGGGCCTTCACCGGGCCCTGCCGGACGAGGTCGTGGTCGTCGATGCCCGTGACGACCGTGTCGCGCAGCCACGTGTGCGAGTCCTTGCCGATCAGCTCGGAGTTGCGGAACAACGCGAAGTACCCGGCCGGGTCCTCCGCGCCGGTCGCCGCACCCACCAGCCGCGACTGCACCTCGGCGAGCCCCAGCGCCGCGTCCAGCCCCGTCAGCTCCATCGTCGTGATCGCGTCCTCGCGCGCCCCGGTGATCTCGCCGACCAGCAGGAAGCGGTCCTTGCCGATCGACTGGGCGAACTCGTGCACGACCGAGGCGAAGTACCGGGTGGCGCCGCGATCCATGTGCCTGACGGTGTCGACCCGGAACCCGTCGAGGTCGGCGGACGCCAGCCACCAGCAGTACGCCCGGGTGAGCGCCGCGAGCGCGGGCGACGGCCGGTAGTCGTCGAGCCCGCCGCTGCCCTGGGCGATGTCCTTGAGCCCCTCGAAGTCGCCCTCGACGTACTCGGGGTACCGGTTCCAGTCGACGATCCGGCCACGGCGGGTGAAGCTCTCCGGCGGGTGCAGCTCGGCGGGGTGCACCGCGCCGTCGGGCCACGCCGCGGCGGCGGCCTCGGCCGTGAAGGGCACGAGGCCCGCCGGGGTCCGCCAGCCCGCCACCGGGTACTCGTGACCGTCCCAGCGGGCGTCGAACACCCCTCCGCCGTAGGCGAACACGTCGCCCGCGTGGTTCAGCACGACATCGAGGATCACCCGCAGCCCCGCGGCGTGCGCGTCGTCGACCAGCGCGCGCAGCGCGTCCGCGTCGCCGAACCGGGGATCGACGGCGAGGAAGTCCTGCGTCGCGTACCCGTGGTAGGTGCCCGCGACGGCCCCGGGTGCCGGCGCCGCCTGCCTGAGGACCGGGCTGACCCACAGCGCGGTGACGCCGAGCCGGGCGAGGTAGCCCAGCTTGCTGCGCACCCCCGCGAGCGTCCCGCCCACCCAGCCCACCCCGGCGGCGCGCCACGCCTGCGCGTCGGCGTCGGTCTGCACCGCGGTGTCCGCGTCCGCGGGGCGCCACGGCGGCGTCGAGCCGGCGACGACGGCACCGGCGAGATCGCGGACGCCGTCCTCCCTGCCGTCGGAGAACCGGTCGACGAGCAGGAAGTACAGCACCTCGTCCGCCCATGCCGACGGCGACGGCGTCGCGGGTCCGAGACCGGTGAAGTCCAGGTCGGCAACCTTCCGCGGCGTCACCGGGGCGCTCCGTAGGTGGGAGTCGACGAGCGCCCGATGCCGCTCGTCCGCCGCCACGCCGTATGTCGCGTTGCCCGCCACCGCGAACCCGTGCACCGCGGCGCAGACCTCCGTCGTGTGTCGCACACCCGCCGCGGTGTACGCGGCCTCCAGGCGCGCGTACTGCTCGGGCGGGAAGGTCTCGTCGTTCTCGGCGGCGGCGAGCAGCGCGCGGCCCGACCACCCATGCATTGACCTCCACCGGCCGCGCGGAACGCCTCCCGTGGTCCTGCCGCGTCCGGGAAGAGGATCACTGCGGGCACGGGCGGCCCGCCGGCGGGCACGGGCAGCGTCGCACTGCACGGCCCGTCCGGGGTGGGCACGACGACGTCGATCCGGGGCACGAGCGTCTTCCTACCAGCGCACCCCGACAGGACGTGACGGCCCCGCGCTCGCACTCCACACCGGCAGCGCGACGATCCGCCCCGGCCGACCCGCGGCGGCGAACGTGGCGACTCGCGCCGGAGGCCGCGCTCACCCCGGCCGGGCCGACGCACGATTTCCTGACCGTGCCCGGAGTGGACCATGCGTTCGTCGACGACACGGGCGCGCGCTGCACCGAGGCCGCGCAGGTCTACGGGCAGGTGCTCGACCGGTTCGGCGCCCGCCTGACCTGATCGGCCGCAAACGTTGTCACCCGTTGGGCGGCGGCCGTGGCCCTGGAGGGGCATTGACGTGTGATGCCGGACACGCGAAGGCTCGGAGCCCGACCGGTACCGACGCGAAGGAGTTGGGCGATGAACGCACTCGTGCTGCGCAGTGCCATCGTCGCGGCGCTCGGAGGCCTGCTCTTCGGCTTCGACACCGCGGTGATCTCCGGCACCACCCAACAGCTGACCCGCGTCTACGAGCTGAGTCCGGGCGGGCTCGGCTTCACCGTGGCGACGGCGCTGCTCGGCACCATCTTCGGGGCTCTGATCGCCGGCAAGCCGGTGGACAGGTACGGCCGCAAGAAAGTGCTCTTCGCGATCGGGATCCTGTACTTCGTCGGCGCGCTGGGCAGCGCGTTCGTGACCAACCTGACGCTCTTCCAGAGCTTCCGGTTCCTCGGCGGCATCGGCGTCGGAATCGCGTCGGTCGTGGCGCCCATCTACACCGCCGAGATCGCCCCGCCTGCGCTGCGGGGTCGGCTGGTCGGCCTCGTGCAGTTCAACATCGTGCTCGGCATCCTGCTGGCGTACCTGTCGAACTTCGTCATCGGCAGCCTGCTCCCCGCGGAGGTCGCCTGGCGCTGGATGTTCGCCGTGATGGCCGTTCCCGCGGCGGTCTTCTTCCTGCTGCTGTTCACCGTGCCGGAGACCCCGCGGTGGCTGTTCCAGGCCGGGCGCCGCGACGAGGCCGTGTCCGTGGTCGAGCGGACCACGAAGTCCCGCGAGGAGGCCGACTTCGAGATCCGGGAGATCGAGGAGGGCCTCGCCGCCCAGCAGGGGCAGCGGCAGGTCGCGTTCTTCACGCGCCAGAACCGCAAGGTGATCCTGCTGGCCTTCGCGATCGCCGCCTTCAACCAGCTCTCGGGGATCAACGCCATCCTCTACTACGCCCCCGACATCTTCCGGTCGGCCGGCGCGGGTCAGAACGCCGCGGCCCTCGAGAGCGTCATCATCGGCCTGGTCAACCTGATCGTCACGATGGCCGCGCTGACCGTCATCGACAAGATCGGCCGGCGCAAGCTCATGATCATCGGCTCGTGCGGCTACCTCGTCAGCCTGGGCGTGCTCGCCGCGGTGTTCTTCGCCTACGAGGGGCAGTTCTCCGGATTCTCCAGCGTCCTCGTGCTGGGCGGCCTCGTGGTGTTCATCGCCGCGCACGCCTTCGGCCAGGGCTCGGTGATCTGGGTGTTCATCTCCGAGATCTTCCCCAACCGCATCCGCGGCCGCGGCCAGTCGCTGGGCAGCCTGACGCACTGGGTGTTCGCCGCCGTGGTGTCCGCGATCTTCCCGGCGATCGCCTCGGCACTCGGCGGAGGCATGGCGTTCACGCTGTTCTTCCTGTGCATGATCGGGCAGCTGGTCTGGGTGCTGCGGGTCATGCCCGAGACCCGCGGGGTGCCGCTGGAGGAGATGGAACGCAATCTGGGCATCGAGCTCAGCGAGGAGGACATCTCGGGTGCGCAGTCCGGTCCGCGCGCCCATTGACCCCGGTCCGCTGCGACGAACGGCCGGTGCGTCCGGCGCCCGCGGACGTAGGGTCACCGGTGTGACGATCGCCGACCCTGCCCGGGTCGACCTGCGTGAGGTGCTGCGCACGACGTTCGCGGCCGCACCGGTCGAGGCCATCGACGTGATGGCGGACGGCTCGGCCACCCGCACCGGAGCCACCTCCGTCGGGTTCCTGATCACCGACGGCACGCACCGCGCGGCCCGGGTGCAGCAGGCGGACGGCGCGGTCCCGGTCGTCCCCCTGCGCGACACGGTCCACGAGCGCGTGCCGGGCCCGGGACACGTCGCCGTTCCCGCCGGCCGCGGAGATCCGGCGGCGCCTGCTGCCGGGCTCCCGCACCTGCGAGGCGGACGACCGTCGATCCGCCCGGCATGCTCCGGTGCGAGGCGGGCACCCGCCCCCGCGAGCAGGTCTACGAGCTCGCCGAGGCCGTGCTGCACGCCACCGGCGGCGAGCTGCCCGGCGACGCCACGGTGCTGTGTCCGGACCGGCGCGGCGGCCCGGCGAACCGGACCGCCCGGACCGCCCGGACCGCCCGGACCGCGAGGAGTGACATGATCGCGACGACGACCCGCCCGGCCCCCGCCCCACTGCACAGGTGGTGGAGCCCGCGGCCACACCACTACGACCGGCCGGCCGAGGTGCTGGCGGTGCTGCAGCAGGCCCGCGACGTCGTCGAGGCCGGGTGGGTCCAGAACCGGTGGACGGTGTCCCCCGCGGCGCGGCGGACGAGCGCCGCGGGCGACGGTACGGACGGCTCGGTGCGTGCCTGCGTGGTCGCCGCCGTCGCCCTCGCGGTCCGCGCCCGCGACCCCCGGGCGAACCTGGCCGTCCACACGGGCCCCGCGCTGGCCTACGTCTGGGACGAGGTGTTCGGCGGGCGGACCGCAGGCCGCTCGGCGCCGCACGACGTCCGCGTCGCCCGGATGCGCGATCTGGCCCGGTGGAACGACGACGGCGGGCGGACCCGGGACGACGTCGTCGCGGCGCTGGACCGGGCGGCGGCCCGGGTGGTCGCCCAGGTGGTGCAGCCCGCGCCGGCCTGAGCCCGTACTGCGCGGATGGTGACCGCCGCCGAGCTCCGCGAGCTCGCACCGGGCCTGCCGGCGCGCAGGAGCGCGAGACCTGGGGCCATCCCGCCTTCCGGGTGCGCAACAGGATCTTCGCCGGCGTGTACGGGGGCGACGACGGCGCGATCGCCACGGTGCAGGCGTCCCCCGAGGAGCAGACCGTGCTCGTGAGCGCGGCGCGCCACTGTGCCCGGGTCTCCGCGTGGATCTCCCCGACCGGTGCGCGCCCTACCATGCGGCGATCCTCGCGCGGACCGGCGGGGGACCGCCGATCGGCCTCGGACGCCCGAGCATGATCCCCCCGTGATCCTCCGGTCGGGTGTACCCGCGTGATGCTCACCGACCTCGCCGACGTCCTGCGCAGCGCCGGCCTCACGGTCGTCGAGCGGCCGGGGTGGCGCTCTCGTGGGCACGGGCCGATGTCCGGCGTCCGGTGCGTGGTGCTGCACCACACCGCGGGCCCGGCGACCGGCGAGGCGCCGTCGCTGGGTGTCGTCGAGAACGGCCGGCCGGACCTCGCGGGTCCGCTGGCGCAGCTGGTGCTCGGCCGCTCGGGCACGTGGTACGTGGTCGCCGCCGGGCTCTGCTACCACACCGGCGCGACCTTCGAGCCGTGGCAGGGCAACACCTGGGCGGTCGGGATCGAGGCCGAGGCGACGGGCCGCGACCCCTGGCCGCCCGTGCAGTACGCCGGCTACGTGCGCGGGGCCCGCGCGCTGGCCGACCACTACGGGGTGCCGTACTCGCGCGTGCTCGGGCATCGCGAGATCGCGCGGCCGCTCGGCCGCAAGTCCGATCCGAACTTCGACCTGGCCACGTTCCGCGCGGCCCTGACCTCGCAGGAGAACACGATGACGACCCCGGCCGGCCTGTGGACGGCACCGATCCGCAACTTCAACGGCGACGTCGTGGCGGCCCAGCAGATCCTGGTCGGCACCGAGGCCCGCGTCGCCGACGTGCAACGCCAGCTCGCCGCGGCCCGCGCCGAGATCGCCACGCTGACCGCGAAGGTCGAGGGCATCAGCCCCGGCCCCGTGACGGTCACCAACCCGCCGGTGGATCTGCGCGCCCTCGCCGCAACGGTGGCGGACGTGCTCGCGGAGCGGCTGCGGGGCTGAGGGCACCGCCGGGCAGCGGGGGCTCGTGCACACCTGCGGGACGTCGTGCACACCTGCGGGACCTCGTGCACGGCGTGTGCGATGTGCATGGCCGCGCCTCGATGTGCACCGGCGTCGGACGCCTGCACGACCGCGGCGGGGTCGCCGACCTTCCGCTGCTCCGACCTCAGCTCTTCTTCATCCGCCACGCGCGCTCGAACGGCAGCCGCCAGGCGTTCGGCGCGATCAGCTGGTGGATCGCGTTCGGCCCCCAGCTGCCCAGCGGGTACAACTTGACCGGCGGCGGGTCCTCGAGCAGCGGCATCGACCGCTCCCAGAGCGACTCGATGCCGTCCGCTGTCGTGAACAGCGTGTGGTCGCCGCGCATCGCGTCGAGGATCAGCCGCTCGTAGGCCTCGAGGACGTCGCCCGCCCGGTCCGTCTCCTGCGTGGAGAACTGCATCGACAGCTTCTCCAGCCGCATCCCCGGCCCCGGCCGCTTGCCGTAGAACGACAGCGACACCCGGGAGTCCTCGGCGAGGTCGAAGGTCAGGTGATCCGGGCCCTCGCCACCGACGCCGGAGTTCGCCGGGAACATCGTCCGCGGCGCCTCCTTGAACGCGATCGAGATGATGCGCAGGCCATCGGCCATGTTCTTGCCGGTGCGCAGGTAGAACGGCACGCCCGCCCAGCGCCAGTTGTCGATGTCGATCCGCAGCGCGATGAACGTCTCGGTGTCCGAGTCGCGGCTGCACCCCGGCTGCTCGCGGTAGCCGCTGTACTGGCCGCGGACCACCTTCCGCGGGTTGATCGGCAGCATCGAGCGGAAGACCTTGTTCTTCTCCTCGCTGATCGCCCGCGGTTCCAGCGCCGTCGGCGGCTCCATGGCGACGAACGCCATCACCTGCATGAGGTGGGTGACCACCATGTCCTTGTAGGCGCCGGTGGCCTCGTAGAAGTTCGCCCGCTGGTCCAGCCCGAGCGTCTCGGGGATGTCGATCTGGATGTGGTCGATGAAGTTGCGGTTCCAGATCGGCTCGAAGAGCCCGTTCGCGAAGCGGAACGCGAGGATGTTCTGCGCCGCCTCCTTGCCCAGGAAATGGTCGATGCGGAAGATCTGCGACTCGTCGAACACCGAGTGCACGAAGTCGTTGAGCCGCACGGCGCTGGTCAGGTCGTGCCCGAACGGCTTCTCCATGACGACCCGGGCGTTCTCGGTCAGGGCCGCGTCGCGCAGCATCCCGATGACGGCCTCGGCCGCCCTGGGCGGCACCGACAGGTAGTGCAGCCGGCGACAGCCCGGCCCGAGCAGTGTCTCGGTCTCCTTGACCGCCGCCGTCAGGCCCTCGGGCCCGGCGCCCTGCGGCACGTACGTCAGCCGGTCCGCGAAGGCCTGCCAGGCCACGTCGTCGACCTTGTGCGTACCGAAGCTCTCGACCGACCGCCGCGCCAACGCCCGGAACTCGTCGGTGCTCATGTCGTCCATCGCGGTGCCGACCACGCGGATGTCCGGCGCGAGCGACGACTGCGCGAGGTAGGCCAGGCCGGGCAGCAGCTTGCGCTTGGCGAGGTCACCGGTGGCGCCGAACAGCACGATCACGTGCGGCGCCAGCGACTCACCGTCGCGCGGACGCGGGTGTGCATCGGGTGCCGGGTAGGCGATGGTCTGAGGATGGTCGGCCACTCTCGATCCTCCAAGGCGGGAAGCCTCCAGGGGAGGCAGGAGCGTCCTCGGGGGCAACGGCGCTGTGGCGAGGACCCCGGCGAAAACACTAGCGAGGGCCACCGCCGGGCACCACCGGACACGATG
>JAEUJO010000290.1 GCA_016794615.1 Pseudonocardia sp.
GAACGCCGAGCTCGACCTGGCGACGGTCGAGGCGATGCTGCCGCTCGTCGGCCCGACCGAGCACACCGCCCGCGGCAACCTGCTCGAGCGCGGTTTCGTGATCACGACGAAGAAGAGCGCGAACTGGGAGAAAGCGGCCCGGTTCATCGTCGTCCTCGACGACCCCGGGATCGACAGGAACCTTGCCACCCTGAACGACAAGGAGGCCAAGCTTCTCGCCAAGGGTGCCCGCAGCGCTCCCGACAGCGGTGCCACCGACGAGCGGTTGATGGGCCGGATCCGGTCCAAGATCAAGCGCGAGGCCCCCGGTCAACTGTTCGGGAAGGTGACGGCGACGCTCGAGCCGCACGATGGCGACGCGGACAGACACGTCAGGTTCTCCTGCCGGGCGCGGATCGTGTTCGAGCCTGACGGCGACGTCGTCGATGCGACGAAGATCGCGTTCGTCCAGACGCTGCGCCTGACCAAGACGTCCGCCTATTCCTGGTTGCCGGCCCGCTCGCAAGACGACCGGAAAGGCGTCTCCGATCGGCTGAACAAGAACAAGGAGGCGGTGGACCGGGCGCCGACGTTCAAGTACGGGTGGTACGGCCGGGCCAATGACGGCAACTTCCCTCCGCCGACCCATGATCGGGGCGTCACGCCGGGAGTCGTGGAGAACGGGGTGATGAAGCAGGCGGCCGAGCTCATCGACACTCCGGACGGGAAGGACGGCGATCGGACCTTCCAGTACGAGACCAGCGTCATCGCGTTGGAGGGCGGGGACTCGGCCGCCGGCACCGGGAGCGGTGGCAAGGGGTTCGTCTACGCCGTCGTCCTCTGGGGGTTCGACGTCGACGACGACCTGAAGGTCAAGCCGCACAAGGTGGAGTACCGGCAGGTGCCGACGGCGGGCTTCGGTACCGCCGTCGCGGCGTGGAACGCGCAAGCAAGGTCAAGTACCAGTCGGGCGACCCCCGACCAGGAAGTGCTGCCCGTGTTCAGGCTCGCCGACACGGGTGCGGCACTGCCCGCTCACGCGCCGCCGCAGTTGAACCTCCGCGCGGTCGATCCCGCGTCCCGCGGCCGCTACGCGGGCGCCCTCCAGCGCGCAGCAGGCAACCATGCGACACAGCGCCTGCTCGCGCCCGTCCAGCGCTGTGGCGGTGAGGTCCACGAAGGGTGCGCCTGCGCGGAGGAGCCGGTCCAGCGGAAGGAGGTCGTGCAGCGGGACGACAAGAAGGGGCCGTTCACCGGGGCTCGGGACGAGTTCGTCGCTACCCTGCACAAGGCGGAGTACGACGCGATCCAGGGCCTGCCGATGGGCGCCCTGCTGCCGAGAGTCGCGGCTCTGTCGGACGAGGTGCGCAAGGACGAGGCGGCGGCACAGGCGTCAGGCGGAGCGCGGCTCGTGGCGGCCCTGAAGGCCGTCGCGGCGAAGGGCAAACCGTGGCAGGAGTACTTCGAGAACAACAACGCCGCCGTGTCCGGCCTGCCGCCGGACCAGATCGGCGACATCGTCCGGTTCCTGGGCGGCCCGAAGGACGCCGCCTACTACAGGGCCGACCAGATCAAGGCGCCCGGCGGTGGAAAGTCCGACGGCGCCGTCGATCCCGACGCGGGGTTGGTGACGCTGTTCTTCCGGGTCAAGTTCGATGCCGACGCCGTCCGCTGGGGAGGTGCGCCGCCCGGCACGCCCCAGGCAGAGCAGGAGAACCGTGAGGGTCTTGCGAAGTTCAAGGTGGACTTCAAGCGCGTGATCGAGTCGTCGTGGTCGTTCAAGGGCAGGGTGAAGGCGACGTGCCCGATCGCAGGCAAGCCCGCGCTACAGACGAAAGTCGTGGTCACCTGCGTCGACAGCGGTGAGCATGCGATCTTCCACCTGTTCTCTGCCGGCATGGAGGGGCGGGACAACGCAGGGCCGGGGGAGGGCAACCTGAAGATTACCTCGGTGGAGCAGGGCAAGCCGGTCACCAAAGGCGTCAGTGACCCGACGGGCAAGCACCCCGAGCAGGTGACGACGACGCAGATTCCGGCCGCGCACGAGTTCGGGCACGCGCTCGGGCTGCAGCACCCGCACTGCAAGGGCGGCGACGACAACTGCTACGGCGTCACCGCAGAGGAGCGTCGGGACATCATGGGCGCAGGCAACCTGCTGCAAGTGATCAAGAGAGGCAAGGAGACGGTGCACGACGACTTCGCGCCGTTCGAGGCGATCGGCAAGGCCTGGGGCGACACCCACCTGACCGGTGCCTCGGCCGCCTGCAATGTCTGGACGGCGATCACCTGACGGGGGCGTGCAATCCCGGCATGGCCTGGCTCGCAGCTCCTGTGGCCGAGCGCGACACGCCGACAACGGCCGGGGCCTGTGGTGGCCACCCGTCCCGCCCACATGTAGCGAAAGCGGCGTTGAGTGCACTCAGTGCACCGAACGCCGCTTTCGCTACATCGAGGAGCCCGGTTCAGGAGGCGTCGCGCCCGAGCAGCGCCGGCGCCGAGACGAGGCGTTGCCGAGAGTCGGTCGTCCACCGCTCGTGGCCGGTGAACGGCAGGTGCCCCGCGCCGTAGGTCGT
>JAEUJO010000294.1 GCA_016794615.1 Pseudonocardia sp.
CGCCGACGGTTGATGCTCGTGCGCGACCCGGTGCGCGTCGAGGTCGAGACGGCGCTGCGGGCCGGGATCGCGACCGTCCCGGTACTGGTGGACGGCGCCTCGGCACCCGACCCGGACGACCTGCCGGAGACGATGCGCGAGCTGGCGCAACGGGCCCCGGTCGTGGTTCCCGCCGGCCCGGACGCGGCGCGTCACACGGACCTGCTCACCCGCCTCGAGCTGCTCGCCACCCCCGCCGTGCGGCCCCGCTGGGGGCGCCGCCTGGCGCTGCTCGGCCTCGCGGTCGCGCTGCTGGCGCCGTTCGGTGTCCGGCTCGCCCTGGACACCGTCGAGGGTGTCGGCTACCTCGACGAGCCGGCGGTGGCCCCGGACGGCGTGCACGTCGCCGCGGTCGTGCACGGCGGGCTGTGGGCGCCCCCGGCCCTGCGGATCTGGAACAGCCTGACCGGGGGGACGGAGGCCGAGTACCGCTACGGCACCGAGGAGCCCGCGGCGGCGGCGCTGGCCTGGTCCCCCGACAGCCGCAGCCTGGCCGTCGGCGCCGAGGACGGCAGCCTGACCCTCCGGGCCGCCGACACGCTCACCGCGATGCGCAGCCTCGCCGGCTACCGCGGCTCGTTCCGCGCGACCGGCATGGGCTGGTCGCCCGACGGCACGCGCCTGGCCGCCGTCGACGGCACGGGCACGCTGGAGGTCTGGCGGGCGGAGGACGGCACGCTGGTCGGCGCGACGCCGGTGTTCACGACCTACACCGGCCGCGTCGCGTGGTCGCCGCGGTCCGACGCCGTCGCGGTGTACTGCGACGACGCGAGCGGGCCTGCGGTCGTCGAGCTGTCGGGGGCGGGCGCGGGCCCGGTACGGCGCCTCGCCGGGCCCGGACCGGTGAGCGGCATCGCCTGGGCACCCGACGGGACGGTGCTGGCGGCCGGGTTCGCGGCGAGCCCGCACCTCGTGCTGTTCCGGCGCGCAGCCGACGGCTTCACGCCGCAGTCCGTCGACCGCCAGGAAGCCCGCACCGGGGCGCTGGCCTGGTCCCCGGACGGGACGGTGATCGCGACCACCAGCCCGGCCCCGTCCGGGGACGGCGTCGTGCGCGTCTTCGACGGCCGCACCGGTGCCCCGATCCGCCGCTTCCCCGGGGACCCGGCGCTGCAGCAGAACCCGGTGTGGGCGCCGGGCAGCGACCGCGTCGCGGTCGCCGACGGCACCGGGATCGCCATCTGGCCCGTGCGCGGCGCGGCCCCGGGCCGGTGGGAGAGCCCGCAGCAACCGTACGGTTCCCGCGTCCTCGCCTGGACCGCCGACGGCCGCGTGCTCGCGGCCGGTGGCCACGACCACGCCGTGCGGGCGTGGCGCGCCGGACGCGCGGAGCCGGCCGCCGAGTGGGTGGTCACGCCCTGGGCGATGCTGCTGCGCCGGGACGGGCCGCCCGGCCGGTGACCCGCCGCCGGCGCCGCGTCATCCCTTCTTGTGGATCTTCACCGTGACGTTCATGCCCGGCACCAGGTTCAGCCCCTGCAGATCGTCGATCGAGATCTTGACCGGGATCACCTGCGTCACCTTCTGGAACGTCCCGGAGGAGTTCGACTGCGGGAACAGCGAGAACACCCCGGCCGCGCCGCCCTGGATCTCCCGGACCGTGCCGTGGAACTCGTTGCCGGGAAAGGCGTCGACCGAGAAGTCCACCTGCTGGCCGATGTGGACCGCGTCGATGTCGGTCTCGTCCACCCGGGCCGTGACGTAGACCTTCGAGAAGTCGTAGGCGATCGCGAGCTGCGTCCCGGCCGTGACGAACGCGCCCGCCACGGCGTTGTCGACCGCGACGGTGCCGTCCGCGGGTGCCCGGATCGACTGCTGCGGCTGCACGAACCCGCCGTTGACCTTGATCCGGCCGATCACCTGGTCCCTGGTCAGCTCCGCGCCCTGCGTCGCGCGCCAGTCGATCAGCGTCCCGCTCGTCGGGGCGTTGACCGCGATCTTGTCGCCGTCGATCTGCGCGTTGTCCGTGCTGACGAAGTTGCGCGCGTTCAGGAAGTAGCTCCCCGCGAACACCCCGGCCGCGAGGAGCGCGAGCACCAGGATGATCAGCAGCGAGACCCGCGTGGACCGTTTGAGGCCGCGCCTGCCGGCCGGCTTCTCCGGCGCCGCCGTACCGGCGGCCTCGGCACCCTCGGCACCCTCGGCGCCCTCGGCACCCGAACCGTTCGGATCCGTCGCGGTTCCCCCCGGCGGGGGCCCGTCGTTCGGGCTCGACATGGTCCCGCCTCCCTCTCCCCGTCCCTGCGCCCCGGTCAGTGGCCGGCCGGCAGGACGACCTCGTCGCCCGCCGAGAGCCCCGAGAGCACCTGTGTGTAGGTGTCGCCGACCACGCCGGGCGTGATGTCGACGACCCGCTGGCCGTCGAACTGCTGCACGGTCACCTGCGTCCGGCCGCCCTGGCGGTGGATCGCCGCGTTGGGCACCGCGAGCACGTCCCGCAGCTCGTCCGTCACCACCGACGCCTGCGCCGTCAGCCCGTTGCGCAACCGCGGGTCCGACTGGGTCAGCGCGACGGTCGCGTAGTAGCTGATCACGCCGGAGAGCGCCGACGCGGACGGTGACACACCCACCACCTTACCGGGCAGGGTCAGGTCCGGGATGGCGTCGAAGCGCACGTCCACCCGTTGGTCGCGGGCCACGCGCACCGCGTCCGACTCCTCGAACGGCACGACCGCCTCGAAGGTGGAGACGTTGTTGAACACGATGAACTGCGTCCCACCCGGCCGGGTGACGACGCCCGCCGTCCCGCTCGCCGACGAGCCGGCCCCGGGGATGGCGCCCTCGCTGCCCGGCGCGAGCGGGGTCGTCCCCGCGCTCGGAGCGAGGACCTCCCCCACAACGCCGTTGATGGCCGAGACCGTGCCGTCCGCCGGGGCGCGCAGGACGGTGTCGTCGACGTCCTTCTGCGCCGCGGCCACCGCGGCCTGGGCCGCCGCGACGAGCCCGCGCTGCTGCGCGATCAGCGACGGCCGGTCCGTCGTGGCCGAGTCGAGGTTGTTCTGCGCGGTGACCAGACCCTGCCGGGCGTTCTCGACCTGCACCCGGCCCGCGGCCTCGTCGACGTCGCGCTTGTTCTGCGCGGCGTCCAGCGCCGTCTTGCTGGCCACGACCTGCCGCTCGGCCTGGGTCTCCGCCGATTGGAGGGTGCCCACCTGGGAGCAGGCGGGGTTCGCCGACGACGCGGCGGACGACACGAGCGAGCCTGCGAGGCTGCCTGCGGCCTTCAGCGCGGCCTTGAGCTGCTTCTTGCGCTCTTCGGCCGAGTCGTCCTTGCCGTCGCCGTCGGCGTCGGTCTTCCCGAGGATCCCCGACAGGAGCCCCGAGGTGTCGACCGACGCGCTCGAGGGGGTGCCACCGGACGCCGCGCACGCCTTCTCGGCCTCGTCCAGCTGGTCGGAGACGTCGTCGCGCGCGTCCTTGTCGAAGTCGAGCTGCTTCTCCGCGCGATCCACGGCCGACTGGTCCGCGTCGACCTGCGCGCTCGCCTGGTCCTGCGTCGCGCCGAGGATCTCCCCCGCCTGGTTCGTCGTGTTCTGCGCACCCGTGACGGTGGTGGCGTTGACCAGCCGGGTCAGCGCGGCCTGCTGCGAGGCGAGCTGGCCCTGCTGCTGCTCGAGCACGCGCCGCGCCGGCGCGTCGTCGACCGTCGCGAGCACCGCACCGGCGGTGACCTTCTGGCTGACCTTGACGTCGACGGACTTGAGCTGGCCACCCTTCAAGAAGCCGAGGTTCTGCTCGGTGACCGCGGTCAGCGACCCGGAGGACGACACCGCGGTGGTCACGCTCGTCCGCTCGACGCGGGCGGTCGGCGGGGCGGGCGGCCCGGACGAGGTCGTGCACGCCACGAGCGTGCCCGCGACCAGCACGATGGGCACGGCCGTCCGGGCGACCCGCCGGAGCAGGACGTTTCGCGAGCTCAGGGACCGGCGGTGCCGGGTGTGCCGGCCGGCCGTGGCGGAGATGACCTCCGTGGGCGCCTCGACCGCCTGGCCTGCCACCGGATCGACAGCCGCCTGTGGACCGCCGAGTGCCGGCTCGTCGAACAGCGACCGATCGACTCGCGGCACAGGGGATGGCGCGTTGGTCTCTGGCACGCGTGATCCTCCACCGGGTGACGAGGGGGCTTCCCCGACGACAGCGGGTGGGGACCGACCACGCTCCGCCACCCGATGGATGGAACATACAAGCGTCGTCGGGGGCGCCTGATCACGGGTGGCGGTCGTGACGTCCCCGTGACGTGGCTCGGGTCGATCTCCACCGGGCGGCCGCGACGACGGCGTCGGCGACACGCCCGGCGTCGGGCCCGGCACGACGTGAGCGGATCGGCGTCGACGACGTGCGCGACCTGGTCCGCGAGCGGGTCAGCCGCATCGCGGGCACGGAAAGTGATCCAGCGGCGCCCGGCGATGGCTCAGACAGATGGCTCGGGCAGCCGGCGTTCTCCTGCGCCGTCCGCTCCCCGCAGCGGTCATCCGGCCGCGTGCGTCAGCCGGTGCAACCCCTGGATCGCGAGCGGGTAGCCGAGCACACCGAAGCCGATCACCACGCCGCGCGCGACGGGGGAGATGAAGGAATGGTGCCGGAACTCCTCCCGGGCGTGGACGTTCGAGATGTGGCACTCGATCACCGGCAGGCTCGCGCCCTCGATCGCGTCCCGGATCGCGGCCGAGGTGTGGGCGTGCGCGCCCGGGTTGTACACCGCGCCGATCGACTTCCCCGCCTTCACCGCGGCGCCCGTCTCGTGGATCCAGTCGATGATCTGGCCCTCCCAGTTGGACTGGCGGAACACCACGTCCAGTCCGAGCTTCCCGGCCTCCTGGCGGCACGTCTCCTCGACCTCCGCGAGCGTCGTGGTCCCGTACACCTCGGGCTTGCGCGTGCCGAGCAGGTTGAGGTTGGGGCCGTTGAGCACCAGTACAGACGCCATCACTCGTACCTTTCGTCGTCGGGTCCCCGCTCACCAGGCGGACCCCTCCGGGTTCGACGTTCTTCCGTTCGGTGACCGGGGCGTCGCATTGTGCGACGCGGAGCAGGAGCGGCCAGGGCTAGCGTCGTCAGCGCGGCCGGGCCCGGCCGGGAGTCATTGGAGGTATTCGGATGAAAGCGCTGGTCTACCACGGTCCCGGCAGCAAGGCCTGGGAGGACGTGCCCGACGCCGCGGTGGTCGACCCCACGGACGTCGTCGTCCGGGTCGAGACCACCACGATCTGCGGGACCGACCTGCACATCCTGCACGGCGACGTCGAGGCCGTCACCGACGGCCGCATCCTCGGCCACGAGGCGGTCGGCACGGTGACGGAGGTGGGTGCGGCGGTCACCGGCTTCGCCGCCGGTGACCGCGTGCTCGTCCCGGCGATCAGCCGGTGCGGGCGGTGCGCGTACTGCCAACGCGGCATGCCCTCGCACTGCCAGACCGTCGGCGGCATCGGCTGGATCTTCGGCCACCTGATCGACGGGACGCAGGCCGAGGCCGTACGCGTGCCGTACGCCGACACCTCGCTGTACCGCATCCCGGACGGCGTCAGCGACGAGCAGGCGATCTTCCTCGCCGACTCGCTGCCCACCGGTTACGAGGTCGGCGTCCTGGCCGGCCGGGTGCGCCCCGGCCACACGGTGGCGGTGGTGGGGGCCGGGGCCGTCGGCCTCGCGGCCGTGCTCACCACCGGACTGTGGGGTGCGTCGCGCGTCATCGCGGTCGACTCCAACAAGTTCCGGCTGGCCAAGGCGCTGGAGTTCGGCGCCACGGACGCCGTCGAGGCCGGCCCGGGGGCGGTCGCGGACGTGCTCGCCCTGACCGACGGCCTGGGCGTCGACGTCTCGATGGAGGCCGTGGGCTACCCGCAGACGCTCCAGACGGCCGCGGCGCTGGTCCGCCCGGGCGGCACGATCGCGAACCTCGGTGTGCACGGGGTGCCGGTGGAACTCCCGATGCAGGAGATGTGGATCAAGAATGTGACCCTGACGATGGGCCTGGTCGACACCACGTCGATCCCGACCCTCCTGACGATGGTGGCCGGCGGCCGCATCCCCGCCGAGAAGATGGGGACGCACACCTTCGCCCTCGACGAGATCGAGCAGGCGTACGAGGTGTTCGGCGACGCGGCCGCCCACGAGGCCCTCAAGGTCGTGCTCACCACAGGGTGACGTGGTCCACCACACCCCGTCGGATCGCCACGGTGCGCTGTGGCGGACCGCACGGTTGACGGCTGTGCTGAACAGGGCGGGAGCGACGACCATGGGGACGTGACGATCCTTCGCGTCCTCGTGCTGGCGGTCACCGTCGCCGGCACCCTGTTCGGTACCGCCGCCGCCGCGACCGCGGCGCCTGCGACCACTGCCGCCGCTGCCAAGGTTCCCTGCGCGCCGACGGCCCGGGCCTGCGTGCGGCTCTCGACGAACCAGGCCTGGCTGCTGCGCGGCGGCAAGGTCGTCGTCGGGCCGGTGCCGATCAGCCACGGGCGCACGGGGTTCCTCACACCGGCGGGGACGTTCCGGGTCTCGTTCAAGAACGAAGACCACATCAGCTCCGTCTACAACCAGCCGATGCCCTTCTCCGTGTTCTTCAACGGCGACATCGCCTTCCATCAGGGGTCGGTGCGCCAGAAGTCGCACGGGTGCGTCCATCTGAGCGCGTCGGCGGCGCGCGCGTTCTTCGCGGAGCTGAGTCCGGGCGACCGAGTTCAAGTCGTGGCCTGAGCGCCATTTCTCCGATCACCGGGTCGAGCGCGCCCGCGCGGGTACGCGGTGGCTGCCCCGGTGCGGGTCGGAGTGCAACGACGTGCTACCCCTGCGGTTACGGCGACGATTCCCGTCCGGCTGATTTGCCTTTCCTGGGGTGAGGCAGCACAATCAGCGACCAACCGCCGGGATCGACCGAAACGGATGTGGCAATGGCTCAGAAGGTGGACGTACGATTCGTCGACGACCTCGACGGCTCCGAGGCGTCCGGTACCGTCTCGTTCGCGCTCGACGGACGCGCGTACGAGATCGACCTTTCCGACGACAACGCGGCGCGGCTGCGCGACTCGCTCGCGACGTTCGTCGCCGCTGCCCGCCGCACCGGTGGCCGACGCACGCGTGGCCAGCGCAGCAGCACGGCCGAGGCCCCCGCGGCGCCCGCCCGGCCCAGCCGCGAGGCGACCGCCGCGGTCCGCACGTGGGCGCGCGAGAACGGGCACGAGGTCTCCGAGCGCGGGCGGATCCCGAAGGTCGTGGTCGAGGCCTACCAATCGGCGCACTGAGGGTGCCCTCCGATGGGGCGGACTGAGCCCTGATGGACCTCACGCTGGACGAGGAGTACGCCGCACTACGCGAGACCGTCGCGGATTTCGCCCGGACCACTGTCGCGCCCGTCATCGGTGATCTGTACGAACGCGGCGAGTTCCCGTACGACCTCGTCCGACGGATGGGCGCAATGGGCCTTTTCGGGCTGCCCCTCGCCGAGGAACACGGTGGCATGGGAGGCGACTACTTCGCGCTCTGCATCGCGTTGGAGGAACTCGCCCGCGTCGACTCCTCGGTGGCGATCACTCTGGAGGCGGCCGTCTCGCTGGGCGCCATGCCCATCGACCGATTCGGGACGCCGGCGCAGAAGGCGCGCTGGCTGCCCCGGCTCGCCACGGGAAAGGCGCTCGGCGCATTCGGGCTCACCGAGCCGGCGGGTGGCTCGGACGCCGGCGCCACCCGCACCACCGCCCGGCTCGAGGGCGGCGAGTGGGTGATCGACGGCGCGAAGAGCTTCATCACCAACTCCGGCACCGCGATCACCGATCTCATCACGGTGACCGCGGTGACCGGGGAGCGCAACGGCCGCAAGGAGATCTCCGCGATCGTCGTCCCCGCCGGCACACCGGGCCTCACCGTTTCCGGGAAGTACTCCAAGGTCGGCTGGGCGGCGTCGGACACCCGCGGCCTGTTCTTCGACGACGTGCGGGTGCCGGCGGAGAACCTGCTCGGCGAGCGGGGCCGCGGGTACGCGCAGTTCCTGGCGATCCTCGACGAGGGGCGGATCGGGATCGCCGCGCTGGCGGTGGGGCTCGCGCAGGGCTGCGTCGACGAGTCGGTGCGCTACGCCCGGGAACGGACGTCCTTCGGCCGGCGCATCGGCGAGTACCAGGCCGTGCAGTTCGCCATCGCGGACATGGAGGCCCGGGCGCACACCGCGCGGCTCGCCTACTACGCCGCGGCGGCGCGCATGCTGCGGGGCGAGCCGTTCAAGAAGGAGGCGGCGATCGCGAAGCTCGTCGCGTCGAACGCCGCGATGGACAACGCGCGGGCGGCCACCCAGGTCTTCGGCGGCTACGGGTTCATGAACGAGTACCCCGTCGCCCGCTTCTACCGGGACGCTAAGGTGCTGGAGATCGGCGAGGGGACCTCGGAGATCCAGCGGATGGTGATCGCCCGTGAGCTGGGTCTGTGAAGCACCCCCTGCATGCTCGGACAGGTGACGCCACGTATCGGACGTGCATGGGAAAGGTCACGCACGGCGTGGTCGACAGACGCCGCGACCTCCCCCAGGGTATGAGGACGGGTGACGGCCCGCGCACGCGTCCACCGGTGGCGCGGGCCTGCAGCGCCGCGGGAGGAGATGCCGCATGGACACGGTGAACGTGATCCGCCTCGTGGTCGGGTTGGCGATGACGGTGGCCGCGCTCGCGATCTCGGGGCGGCGGGCCGGTTGGCTCTACCGGCTGATCCGGTCGGGCCAACCGGCCGACGACCGCAGGGAGCACCTCGGCGAACGCCTGCGCCTGCAGCTGGTGGAGGTGTTCGGCCAGCGCAAGCTGCTGCGGTGGTCCGTGCCAGGTCTCGCGCACCTCTTCACGTTCTGGGCCTTCGTGATCCTCGCCTCGGTCTACCTCGAGGCGTACGGGGCGCTGTTCGACCCGGACTTCCACATCCCGCTGATCGGCCGCTGGCCGCTCCTGGGCTTCCTGCAGGACACGATCGCGGTGCTGGCGCTGCTCTCGCTCGGCGTCTTCGCGGTGATCCGGATCCGCAACGCGCCCGAACGGAAGGCGCGGGCGTCACGGTTCTACGGCTCCCACACCGGTGGGGCCTGGCTGATCCTCTTCATGATCTTCAATGTGCTGTGGACGATGTTCCTGTTCCGCGGCGCGAGCGCGGCGCTCGGTGTGTTCCCCTACAAGTCCGGGGCGTGGGCGTCGATCGGGGTCGGCCACCTGTTCTCCGGCCTGTCGACCGGCGCGCTGGAGGTGCTCGAGAGCGTCGGGCTGCTGCTGCACATCGGTGTCATGCTCGCCTTCACGATCATCATCGTCTACAGCAAGCACCTGCACATCTTCCTCGCCCCGATCAACGTCTCGGCCAAGCGGCTGCCGAAGGCGCTCGGCCCCCTGGAGCCGGTCCAGCACGAGGGCAAGCCGATCGACTTCGAGGACCCGCCCGAGGACGCCTCGTTCGGGCGCGGAAAGGTCGAGGACTTCACCTGGAAAGGGATGCTCGACTTCGCCACGTGCACCGAGTGCGGGCGCTGCCAGTCGCAGTGCCCGGCGTGGAACACCGGCAAGCCGCTGTCGCCCAAGCTCGTGGTGATGGACCTGCGGGACCACCTGATCGCCAAGGCGCCCTACCTCATCGGCGGCAAGGAGGCCCCGGAGGAGGGCACGATCGACGTCACCGCCACCGGTGGCAACGGTCACCACGGGGTGCCGGAGTCGGGGTTCGGGCGGGTGCCCGGGTCCGGGCCGGAGCAGGCGGCGCGCCCGCTGGTCGGGACGGCCGAGGCGGGCGGCCTGATCGACCCGGACGTGCTGTGGTCGTGCACGACCTGCGGGGCGTGCGTCGAGCAGTGCCCGGTCGACATCGAGCACGTCGACCACATCGTCGACATGCGCCGCTACCAGGTGCTGATCGAGTCGGAGTTCCCCTCCGAGCTGGGGGTGCTGTTCCGCAACCTGGAGAACAAGGGCAACCCCTGGGGGCAGAACGCCCGCAACCGGCTGGACTGGACGAAGAACCTGGACTTCGCGGTCCCGGTCTTCGACGGTGAGCTGGCGCCGGAGACGGAGTACCTGTTCTGGGTCGGCTGCGCGGGTGCCTTCGACGACAAGGCGCAGAAGACCGTGCGCGCCACGGCGGAGCTCCTGCACCGCGCCGGGGTGGACTACGTCGTGCTCGGCCCGGAGGAGACCTGCACCGGTGACCCCGCCCGCCGGTCGGGCAACGAGTTCGTGTTCCAGATGCTCGCGGCGCAGAACGTCGAGGTGCTCAACGCCCTCTTCGAGGGTCGCGCACCCGGTACCCGCAAGATCGTCACCACCTGCCCGCACTGCTTCAACACCCTGGGCCGCGAGTATCCCCAGCTGGACGGCCACTACGAGGTCGTGCACCACACCCAACTGCTCAACACTCTCGTCCGGGAGGGCCGGCTCGTCCCGGTCGCGGCGCCCGACGGCGACCTCGCCGACGTCACCTACCACGACCCCTGCTACCTCGGCCGGCACAACGAGGTCTACGCCGAGCCGCGCGAGCTCGTCGGCGCATCCGGCGTGCGCCTGACGGAGATGCCCCGGCACGCAGACCGCTCGTTCTGCTGCGGCGCGGGCGGCGCGCGCATGTGGATGGAGGAGAAGATCGGCACGCGGGTCAACCTGAACCGCGTCGACGAGGCGCTGGGCACCGGCGCGGAGAAGATCGCCACAGGATGCCCGTTCTGCCGGGTCATGCTGTCGGACGGCCTCACCCAACGCCAGAGCGAGGAGCAGGGAACCCAGGTCGAGGTCCTCGACGTCGCCCAGCTCCTGCTGGCCGCGGTCACGCGCGGCACCGCCGCCGCGGACGGCCCGGCCGACGCGCCCGGCGCAGGCGCCGCGGGGGTGGACACCACTCCCGCGTCCGGCACGCAGGCCAACGGCTCCGGGTCGGCGTCGGCGGTCACCGCGGAGTCCGCCGACTCCGACCCGCCGCGCTGACCCGCCGCGCTCACCCGCCGCGCTGACCCGCCGCGCTGATCTACGCCGACGGCGGCTGGGGGTTGTTGCAGCAAGGTGGCCCTACACCAGGGCCCTTGCAAAGTTGATCTGGCTATGAGGCCAGCGCCGAGAGCGCGCGTTCGGGTTTGCGGGCGCGGGCCCGTAAGGTCGCGGTGCCTGGTGTGGTTCCGGTGGGGTCGCGCCTGGTCAGGGCGGTGTTGCGGAGG
>JAEUJO010000308.1 GCA_016794615.1 Pseudonocardia sp.
CGCACCCGGCGACACCGCCGGGTCCTCCTCGGCCGCGGCATCCCCGCCGCGAACCGCACGACCGCGGGTCGGGCGCCCGGTGTCGGACCATCCTGCGTCCGCCACCGGTTCGGGGACCCGGCGGGGGATCCCGTGCGGCTCGGTGTCCAGGCCGTTCGGCATCACGGTGATGGTTGTGGGTGCGTCCACCAGCGGTGGCGTCGGTGCGCGTTCGGCGGGCGCCCGCGGCCCGGGTACCCGGCTCGGCATCGCGATCGGCCCGGGTCGGGAGAGGTGCTCGGGAGCCGTGAGCGGAAGCACGGTCCGGACGGGGTACGGGGAGCGTCCGCGCACGACCACCGTGCCGCGGAGCATCACCCGCAGGGCGACGTCGAGCTCGCGTGCGGATCCGGTCGGACCCGTCGCGACGCCGTACAGCATCCAGCGGGGGCCGTCGACCCCGACGAAAAGCGACGACGCGTCGCCCGTCCGGGCGTGCAGCTCGCGGCCCCACTCGCCGGTGAACGACCGCACGGTGGCCCCGCCCTCGCGCAGTGACTCGTCGATCTCGGCGGCCAGGTCCGGCCACAGCCCCCCGGTCCGCGGCGCGGCCAGCGCGCTCACGGACAGTCGGCCCGCGGGCAGCATCACATGCACGGCCTGCAGGCGCCCGTCCTCGGGCTCAACCGACACCTCGCCGTCGCGGGGCACCGGCACCCGCACGGCGCCGAAGTCGACCCGTTCGGTCGCGGCGTGCTCCGGGTCGATGTCGTCCTCGTCGAAGGGGCCGACGGTCACCGGACCGCCGCCACCGTCGCCGTCGCTCTCACCGCGGCCCGCGCCCCGGGCCACGAACCGTTTGAGCGCGAGCGCACCGATCGTGCGCGCGCCGGGCTCGTCGCCGGGTACGTCCGACCCGTTCACCGACCCGTTCACCGCCGACGACCGACCGCCCGGCGTCGCCTTCGTCCGCACGGACCCACCGCCGCGACCACGCCGCGCCATCACGAGTGCCCTCCGGACAGCCGCGCGTGGCCGCCGGTGGAGCCGTAACCACCGGTCCCTCGCGCGGTCCCGGGCAGGGCCGGGACCTCGACGAACCTGACCCGCTCGACGCGCTGCACCACCAACTGCGCGATCCGGTCGCCACGCCGCAGCCGCAGCTCCGCACGTGGGTCGTGGTTGATCAGGCAGACCCGGATCTCGCCGCGGTAGCCCGAGTCGACGGTGCCTGGTGCGTTCACCACCGAGAGCCCGGCCCGGGCCGCGAGCCCCGAGCGGGGATGCACGAAGCCGGCGTAGCCCGGCGGCAGCGCGACCGCGACCCCGGTGCCGACCACGACCCGCTCGCCGGGGCCGAGCACGACGTCCTCCGTGCACGACAGGTCGACGCCCGCGTCGCCGGGGTGGGCGTACGCGGGCAGGGGTAGGGAGTCGTCCACCCGGGTCACGAACACCTCGATCCCGGCCTCGTCGATCCGGTTGTCGATCCGGTCGACGGGCGGGCCGTTCGGGTGGGCGTCGTACAGGGGAGCATCGACGGGGCCTGCCACGGCGGGCGACGTTACCCTCGGCGTTCGTGCAGGATCACCACCCACCCAGCCGGTCTGCGACGTCCGGCGCCCCCGCGTTCGACGAGCGGTTGTCGGTACCGTGGTGGTGGTATCTGCCGACCGTCGCACTCGGAGTGCTGCTCGGCGCAGAGGTGCACATGGGGTACCCGGGGTTGCGGTCGTGGATCGGGTACGTCGTTTTCGTCCCGTTGCTGGTCGCGGCACTGGTCGCGCTCGGACGCTCGCGGGTCAGGGTCGCGGCCGGGGAGCTGACGGTCGGGCGGGCGGTGCTGCCGCTGCGCCACGTGGGACGGGTGGAGATCGTCGATCGGCGCGACCGGCAGGCCGCGCTCGGCCCGGAGCTCGACCCGGCCGCCATGGTGCTGCACCGCGGCTGGATCGGGCCGCTCGTCCGGCTCGAGGTCACCGACCGCGCCGACCCGACGCCGTACTGGGTGTTCAGCGTGCGGGAGCCGGACCGGCTCCTGACGGCCCTGGCAGCGACCCGGCACTGACGTGCCGGGTCGCGACCGTCGTTCAGGCAGCCCGTCGTTCAGGCAGCCCGTCGTTCAGGCAGCCCGTCGTTCAGGCAGCGCAGTCGCGGCAGATCAGCCGTGTGCCGTTGCTCTCGGCCAGCCGGCTGCGGTGGTGCACCAGGAAACAGCTGGCGCATGTGAACTCGTCGGCCTGCTTGGGCAGCACCTTGACGGTCAGCTCCTCGCCCGACAGGTCGGCGCCGGGGAGCTCGAAGCTTTCCGCCGTCTCCGACTCGTCGACGTCGACCACCGCGGACTGCGCCTCGTTGCGGCGGGCCTTGAGCTCGTCGAGCGAGTCCTCCGCCATGTCGTCGGTCTCGTTGCGCCGCGGAGCGTCATAGTCGGTCGCCATCGTCCCCACCTCGTGAAAATACGCATATATCGTCGTCGTGCCGCTGGTCAACGTCGCAGTACCGGTGTTTGTGCCCGGCCGTGAATGTGACGCGCGTCTCAGCGCAGCACCGCGGCCGGGCCGACGCGTGCGCCAGGTCCGAGCGGTGTTGATCTGCCCCGGGGCGGGAAGGGTAGCCGAGCCGCAACGGCGGCCGCGGGTACCCCGGCGAGCCGCTTTCGAGCCTGGTCGCCGCGGCGCCCGACGGGCTCATCGTCATGCGGACCCGACTGCGGTCGGGCACACCTGCACACCTCGTGCTTTAGGGTGCGGCTCGTGATTCTCGGCAGGACACCGCCGCCGGACGGCGGAGCACGCGTCCCCCCGTACCGGCGCCGCCGGCGCACCCCGTGGGTCGTGGTCGTCTCCGTGCTCGGCGTCGTGGCGGTGGCGACCTGGACGGTCGTCCTGGTCGGGGCGAGCGGCTCGGCGGCGGCGACCTCCTGCGCCGCTCCGGCCGGTGGCCCTGTTCCCGGCCAGGTGATCGAGCTGAGCGCACTGGACGACGTCGCCCCGGTCCCGCCGTCGGCAGCTCGGGTGCACGTGCTCAACGCGGGCGGTCAGCGCGGCCAGGCCAACCTCGTGGCCGCGCAGCTCGGTGACCTCGGCTTCCCCGAGGCGGCGCCGCCGGAGAACGACCCGCTGTACCCGAACGGCGACATGGCGTGCCTCGGGCAGCTGCGCTTCGGGCCGGCGGGGTCGGGCGCGGCACGGACCCTCTCCCTGGTCCTGCCGTGCACCGAGCTGGTGCGCGACGACCGCACCGACGACGCGGTGGACGTCGCCGTCGGCACCGGCTTCCGCGACGTCAACCCGCCACGGGCCGTCCGCAACGCGCTGGACCAGGTCGGGACGGGCAGGGGCACCGACGGTTCCGCCAACGCGGACCCGGCCGCCCCCGCGGCGTCCGGCACCGCGACACCGGGGGTGGACCCGACCGTCCTGGAGTCGGCCCGCAACGCGGCCTGCTGAGGGCAGCCGTCAGACCTCCGCGGCGCCCAGCTCCCGGGCCAGCGCCGTGAGCTGCCCGGACACGCCGGGCGCGGCGACGAGCAGGACGTCCGGTCCCAGCCCGTCGTCCGCCGCGGGGTGCCCGGGCCGCGCAGGCACCCGCACGACGGCCCCCGCCTCCTGCGCGATCAGGGTGGAGGCCGCCCAGTCCCACCAGTTCGTGCCGTGCTCGAGGTAGGCGTCGAGCCAGCCGGCCGCGACCGAGCACACGTCCAGCGCCGACGACCCGCTCCGGCGCAGGTCACGGATCCCCGGCAGCATCCCGGCGAGGAACGCGGCCTGCCGGACCCGCCGCTGTGGGGAGTAGGCGAACCCGGTGCCCATCATCGTCAGGGCGAGGTCCGTCTCCGCGCTGCAGCGCAGCGGCCGCCCGTCGCAGGTGGCCCCGGCGCCGCGGGCCGCGCTCCACAGCCTGCCCGAGGCCGGCTCGGCGACCGCCCCCGCGAGCGACTCGCCGTCGCGCGTCGCCGCCAACGAGACCGCGTACCACGGCAGCCCATAGAGGAAGTTGACCGTGCCGTCGATCGGGTCGACCACCCAGGTGACGACCCCGCCCTGCGAGGTGCCGCCCGTCTCCTCCCCCACGACGGGGTCCCCCGGTCGCAGCTGCGCGAGCCGCTCCCGCACCAGCGCCTCGAGCGCGGTGTCCGAGGCCGTGACGACGTCGGTCGGGGTGCTCTTCGTCGACACCCCCGGCACGACACCGGGCGGCCCTCCCGCGGGGTCCGCCCGCTGCTCCCACGGCCGGGGCAGGCCGCGCAGGTGCGCGACGGCCTCGGTCACCACCCGCTCCGCGAGCCGGCGCAGCGACTCGGGGTCGTCGGAGCGGACGTCGTCAGCCAGGACAGCGGGGGACGTGGTCGAGCGGTCGTTCACCGCACCATCCGACCACACACCGGGCGCCGGACCCGGTCGCCGCTGGTGAACGATCCGCAAACACGTGCGGGCGACCGTCCGGCGCAGCGCCGGAGCGTGGACGGATGCGAGGCAGATGGCCCGTGACAGGCACCGTTACAATGGGCCGGTGCCCGCCGGGGGCGGCCGCCAGGGAGTTCGACCCGACGAGGGTCGAGTATGCCCGCGGGCGGCGACCGGCGCGGCGAGCACCGAACACATCGGCGACGGGGGTCGACCACCCTCGACGTCGGAGAGCGCACCGTAGCGAGAGGGCCTAGGTGGCAGCCGCAGACTCCGCAACCCGCACCGACCCGTCCGTCGATGAGGCGACGAGTCCCGCACCCCGCCGTGCCCGCCGTGCCGCGGGCGCGAAGGCGGCTGACGGAAAGGCGGCGGCCCCTCGTGTGAGAGCTGCCGCCTCCAAGGCCGGTGCCAAGTCGGCGCCCAGGTCGGCATCCAAGTCGGCTTCCACGTCGGCGCCGAAGACCGGGTCGGACGACGAGCCCGAGCTCGACGGCGAACTCGAGCTGGGGGGCGCCCCGGACGTCGCCGACCTCGAGGTCGAGATCGATCCCGCGCTCGACACCGACCTCGAGCTGGAGGCCGGTACGGAGGCGGAGGCGGACACCGCGGAAGAGGCCGACAGCGCCGAGGAGGCGGAGGACGCCGACGACGAGGAAGACGAGGCCGACGCCGGGCCGGTCGCCCGCTCGACCATCAGCCGCTCCACCGCAGCCCCGCAGAAGTCGGGCGACTTCGTGTGGGACGAGGAGGAGTCCGAGGCGCTGCGGCAGGCCCGCAAGGACGCCGAGCTCACCGCGTCGGCCGACTCCGTCCGGGCCTACCTCAAGCAGATCGGCAAGGTCGCGCTGCTCAACGCGGAGGAGGAGGTCGAGCTCGCCAAGCGCATCGAGGCCGGCCTCTACGCCGCCGAGCGGCTGCGCCGGGCCATCGAGGCCGGCGAGAAGGTCTCCCCGCAGCTGCGGCGGGACCTGCGGTGGATCGTCCGCGACGGTGAGCGCGCCAAGAACCACCTGCTGGAGGCCAACCTCCGGCTGGTCGTCTCGCTCGCCAAGCGCTACACCGGCCGCGGCATGGCGTTCCTGGACCTGATCCAGGAGGGCAACCTCGGCCTGATCCGCGCCGTCGAGAAGTTCGACTACACGAAGGGCTACAAGTTCTCCACGTACGCGACGTGGTGGATCCGTCAGGCCATCACCCGCGCGATGGCCGACCAGGCCCGCACCATCCGCATTCCGGTGCACATGGTGGAGGTCATCAACAAGCTCGGCCGCATCCAGCGCGAGCTGCTCCAGGACCTGGGCCGCGAGCCCACCCCCGAGGAGCTGGCCAAGGAGATGGACATCACCCCGGAGAAGGTGCTGGAGATCCAGCAGTACGCCCGGGAACCGATCTCGCTGGACCAGACCATCGGTGACGAGGGCGACTCCCAGCTCGGCGACTTCATCGAAGACTCCGAGGCCGTCGTCGCGGTCGATGCCGTCTCGTTCACGCTGCTGCAGGACCAGCTGCAGTCCGTGCTGGCGACGCTGAGCGAGCGTGAGGCGGGTGTCGTGCGGCTGCGATTCGGCCTCACGGACGGCCAGCCCCGCACCCTGGACGAGATCGGGCAGGTCTACGGGGTCACCCGGGAGCGGATCCGCCAGATCGAGTCGAAGACGATGTCGAAGCTGCGCCACCCGTCCCGGTCGCAGGTCCTGCGGGACTACCT
>JAEUJO010000310.1 GCA_016794615.1 Pseudonocardia sp.
GATCGCTCGGGAGCGGTTTTGGCGCAGGGGAAGAGGGCGTCGGACACCGATCTGCTCGAGGAGATCAACACCCAGCAGGAGTCCGTCGACGCGTATCTCAACGGCGCGAAGCCGCGCTCCTCCCGCCTCACGACGGTGAACATCGTGGCGAGTGCGGTGGCCGCAGCGCTGACCGCCGGTCCCGCGATGGGCGGCACGTCGTTCACCGAAGCGTTGCAGCGCATCCTGTCCCTTCCTGAGCAGGCGACGGTGTGGCGCGTGCTGTGCCTCGGCGCGACGCTCTCGTCGATGGTCGCGGCCGTCTCGCTGAGCCTGTTGAAGTCGGACGACCTGGCCGCCCACGTCGCGGTCGCAGAAGCCGCCCGCACGCATCTGCGCGCGCTGCAGATCCGTATGAAGGGCAGCGAAGACATTCCTCGGGCCCGCGGTGAGCTGGCGGACATCGTGACGTCGGTCCCGTTCGTCGGCAACGGTCACCGAACCGCGAAGCGGTGGGGGCGTCTCCTGCTCCTCGGTGCACTGGCCGCGGCGATCACGACGGTGACCATCCTCGGCCTGCTCGTGACCTGAAGAAAGGCCGGTCGTAACGATGGAATGCCGGGCGGCGTGCGTCGACCGTTTCCCGGACCACGTTCGCGCACAGTACAACGAGAAGTTCGAAGCGATTGCCGCGGCGATGGACAGCACAGTGGACGAGCTGGAAGCGACGTTCAGCCTCTGCCTGCGCCTGGACCCGACGCGTGTGCGGAGCTGGTGAACCGCCGAGCCGGGCCTGCCGACGTCGGGCGAGCCCGGCGGCGTAAGCACCCGCGCGCAACGCCGTCGATCCCGACGACAATGACGTCGGCTCGGGCACCGGTCCTCATTCGACAACAAGGGACAGGACCTCGTCGATGAACGCGTACAGCCGCGCGACGTCCTGCTCGGCCGAGTAGCTGTGGAACAGGGCGACCCGGCCGTGGGTCGCCACGAAAACGACGGTACCCGCGCGGGACGCCGGAAGGCGCAGCGGGTGTCCGGCGTGTGCACACCGCCCCAGCGCTGCTGCGAAGCGCGCCACGATCTCGTGCACCGGACCGGGAGACCCGGGGAGCGAGAGCTCACGCGCACGGCGGCGGAACAGGATGCGGTAGTGGCCCGGGTTCGCCACCGCGAAGTCGCAGTAGGCCCGCAGCTGGGCGCGGACCCGCTCGATCGGGCCGGCACAGGCGGCCGCGGCATCCGCCTGGTCGAGGAGCGTGCCCAGGCGGTCCCGCTCGTAGGTGAGCAGCCCGTTCATCAACGCCTCCCGGTCGTCGAAGTGCGGGTAGATGCTGGCGGGCGCGATCCCGGCCGCCCGGGCGACGCCCCGGATGCTCAGGCCGTCTTCGTCGTCGAGTTCGGAGAGCAACCGACTCGCGGCCTCGAGGATTTCCACACGAAGCCGGTCACCCTCCCCCCACCGGTTGCGCACGCGCGCTGCGCGGCCCTCGGTGCCGTCGGTTGTCGCCCCGTCGGTCATGGCCTCATCCTCCTCCGCGCTCGGATCGGGTCGGCCCGACAACCGTTCTCCAAGTTGGCGAACAGATGTACGCTAAGTAGCCGAACGATCGATAGGTAAGGTCCGGCTCGACCACGCCGGTCGGCCGGACCGCTAGGGCCCGGAGGCGACCGATGACCCGTGCAGCCTCCCGCCCCACTCCGCCTCGGACCCCCGACGGGCCGCCACACGCCGGCGCTCCCCTCGATGACGACCGCGACACCACCGGCGCGCCTCGCGCGCGGGCATCCGAATCAGCCACTTCGCCCCCGCCCGAGCCGTCCCGCGCCGACACCGGCTGGGGCCTGCCACTGGCCGTGATCGTCGTCGGGATGTTCATGTCCGTCCTCAACACGACCAGCGTGAACGTTGCGCTGGCGTCGATGGCCAACGACCTGGGCGCCTCCACCGACGACATCGAATGGGTCGTGACCGCCTACAACCTCGGTCTGGGCGTGGTCGTGCCGCTCAGCGCCTGGCTGGGCGAGCGCCTCGGGCTCAAGCGCCTCTACCTGCTCGCCCTCGTCGGGTTCGTGGCGGCCTCGGCGCTGTGCGGACTGGCGGGCAACCTGACGATGATGATCGTCTTCCGGGTACTGCAGGCGATCCCGGGAGGGATGATCCCGGTCACCTGCATGACCGTGCTGTACCGGATCGTCCCACCGGGAAAGATCGGTACGGCGATGGGGATGTACGGGCTCGGCATGGTCGTCGCACCGGCGATCGGCCCGACCCTGGGCGGATACCTGGTCGAGTACGTCGACTGGCGACTGATCTTCTACGTCAACGTGCCGGTCGGGCTGTTCGGCGCGGTTGCTGCGCTGGTCGTGCTGCCGCGGCTGGCCGCCACCTCAACGCGGAGGCTCGACCTGATCGGTTTCCTCTGCATCGCGGGCGGGTTGTTCGCGGTGCTGCTGGCGGTCTCGGAGGGCGCGGACTGGGGGTGGACGGGCTACCGCGTGCTCATCCTGCTCACGGCCGGGGCCCTGCTGCTGGCGCTGTTCGTCGTCGTCGAGCTGGAGGTGGACCAGCCGCTGCTCAACGTGCGCGTGTTCCGGTCCTGGCGGTTCACGAACTCGTTGGTGCTGATCGCCCTGCAGTCGGTCGGCCTGTTCGCGGTGTCGTTCTACGTGCCGATCTTCCTCCAGCAGAACCAACAGCTCACCGCGTTCCACACCGGATTGGTCCTCCTGCCGCAGGCCGCCGTCATGATCGTGCTGATGCCGATCGCGGGGCGGGTGTACGACCGGTTCGGCGCGCGCTGGGTCGGCGTGCTCGGCATGGGCCTGGCCGGCGTCGGAATCCTCCTGCTCTGCAGGATCAACCCCGACCTGCCGCGATCATCACTGATCGCCGCACTGATGCTGCGCGCCGTCGGACCGGGATTGGCCATGATGCCGATCACCACCAGCGGCATCTCCGCGCTGCCCAAGCAACTCGCCGGCGCCGGCAGCGCATACAACCAGCTCGTGCAGCGGGCCAGCGCGGCGCTCGGGCTCGCCGTGCTCACCTCACTGTCCACCGCGCAGCAGGCACAGCTGACGAACGACCGCGAGGCGTTGTTGACCCCCACCAACCCCGCGGCCGCAGGACTCGTCCACGGCGGGTTCGCCGACGCCTACGGGATGTACATCCAGCTGCACGACGACGTACTGAGCCACGCCTACAGCGACGTCTTCCTCGTCGGCGGCATCGCCAGCCTCGCCGGCATGCTCCTGGCCTTCTTCCTCCCGGCACGCACACGCCGATGAGCTCGGAGGCCCGCAACTGCCCGCGGGAGCCTGTCACGTGGTCTGCGTAAGGGAATCGGTCCAGTGTTGGGATTTCTCCGCGGTTGATCGACACTGGGTGGAGCATGGCTGCATCGACCGGCTGTGGCAGCAGTTGGTCATCGGCACCCTGCTGGCCCGGCTGGCCGCTGACTCGCGGCGGGATCCGATGGTGGAGCGGGTGGTGTTCACGTTGGTCGCGAACCGGGCGTTGGCGCCCTCGTCGACGCTGGCCGCGACCAGCTGGCTGGCCGACCCGGTCGACATCCCGGGGATCGACACCACCAACACCTACTTCGAGACCGAAATCCCGACGAACCGGTCTGGCGCGACCCGAACGGCCACCGCCTGCCCGACCCTCCCGGCGACGGCGGCACGGACGGCGGCAGCGGCGGGGACGAGTCGTTGCCAGCGACGCCCTGTCGGCGACGAAGCGGGCGCAGCTGTAGACAGCGGCGCATTCACCCAGCTCAGACCACCAGCCCGCAGAACTTCGTACGCAAACTCATGTGGAACCCAGGCATGACCGCATATGTGATTTCCGAGGTCGAAGTCCTCGACGAAGAGCTTGGACAACGTTACCGCGACCTGGCCGGCGCGTCGATCGCGCACTACGGTGGCCGCTACCTGGTGCGCGGAGCATCGCCCCAGGTACCGGAGGGCGACTGGTCGGGGAGTCGGCGCGTCGTGGTCGTCGAATTCGCCTCGATGGAGCAACTGCGACGCTGGTACCGCTCACCGGAATACGCGGAGGCGTTGGCGCTGAGTCAAGCCGCTCTCAGCCGCCGCATGCTATTCGTGGACGGCTTGCTCTAGTGCCTGCAAGCGAGTCGGCCTCAAGCACCGAGGACCGTCTCGCCCTCACTGCCCTATCGGC
>JAEUJO010000345.1 GCA_016794615.1 Pseudonocardia sp.
GCGTCCTCCCGGGCGGCCAGCTCGTCCGCCTCCTTCTCGGCCGCCGCGAGCGCCGTCATGTCGACCCGCGGGGTCGTCACGAGGTCGTCGAGGGCGTCGATCACGTCGTCCCAGCGCTCGGCGATCGTGTCGACCAGCTGCTGCCACAGCTTCCCGCCCTCGCGGCCGACGAAGGGCAGCGTGCCCTGGTCCAGCAGGGCGAAGCCGGGCGCGGAGGCGAGCACCTCCTCGACGATCTCGAGATCGCACACCTCGGCTATCGACCGGACCATCCCGACGATCTCGGCCAGCTCGCCGACCGTCCACTGGTCGGTGTCCTCCGCCGCCAGCTCGGGAACCCCGATCACGTCGTAGCGGTGGGCCTCCTCGGGTGTCAGCTCCGCGACCGTCAGGTCCGCCACCACGGGCCACGCGGGGTGGTCGCCGAGGTCGTGCGTGTCGTCGGTACGGACGAACGCGGCCAGCTGGGCCACCTCCGGGAAGGCGAACAGCGAGTCGTCGTCGCCGAGGAATGCCTCCCAGTCCTCGCCCTCCTCCCGCCACCGCGGCGCCCAGAGCGTGACGAGGTCGCCCTCGGTGAGGGAGAGCTGAATGGGGACGATGTCGCTGGCCACGCCCGTAGAGTAGGACGCCCTGCTCAGCGGCCGACGGGGTGCCACACGGTCGTGACCTCGCTCCACGCCCGCAGGCGATGCAGCGGTGGGTCGTCGATCATCGGTGGCGCGAGAACCCGGGTGCCGCGCCCCGCCGCGGCGGCGACCACGTCGGGCGCGCCGGTGAGGTCGAGGCCGTCGACCCCCGTGAGCCGGGTCGCCAGGTCGCCGACCGGACCGGTGAGCACGTTGGCCGCGCCCGCGGGCAGTTCCGCGGTCGCGAGCACCTCGGCGAGCGCGGCCGCGGCGACCGGCCGCTCGTGCGGCGCCACCACGACGGCGGCGGCTCCTGCGGCCAGCACCGGTGCCAGCGCCTCGACCAGTGCGGACAGCGACGGCGGGGACACGGCCCCGACCACCCCGACCGGTCGCGGTGCCGACCAGCCGACGTACGGCCCGGACGTCGGGTGCACGGCCCCCAGGATTCCGGCGATCTTGTCGGTCCAACCCGCGTACCAGACCCAGCGGTCGACCGCGGCGTCGACCAGCTCGGCAGCCGCGTCCACCGCGATCCCGTCGGCAGCAGCGAGGTCGGCGGCGAGCCGGTCGCGCCGCTCGTCGAGCAGCTCCGCGACGCCGTGCAGGGCCCGCCCGCGCTCGTCCGCGGTCATGGCCGCCCAGCCCGGCAGGGCCGCCTTCGCGGCCGCGACCGCCTCGGCCACGTCTCCCGGGCCGGCGACCGCCGCGTACCCGAGCAGCGCGCCCGTCGCGTCGTGCACGGGGTGGCCGCGCGTGCCCCGCAACCGGCCGCCGACGAGCATGCGGAAGATCGGCGACGCGGCCACCCGCCGAGCGTACGCCGGCTGATCGACCGCCACGCCGTCATGACGTTGCGTCAGCTCAGAAGACGAGGTGGTCCGAGAGCGCCGCGGCCGGCGCGGCCGGCTCCCACCGGTTCACGGTGTTGACCCACACGATGCCCGCCGGCAGCCGCTGCGCCGTCCACAGGGCCCGGCTGCCCTTGTCGGTCCACACTGCGGCAGCGCGCGGGGCACCGGCCGTCGTCACGGCCTCGGCCGGCGTCCGGAAGGTCAGCACCGGCAGCAGCGGGCCGGGGATCTCCTCGCGGGCCACCCGCATCGTCGGTGCGACGTCAATGAACACGGTCGGTGCCAGGAACCATCCGTGCTCGGGCAGCCGGGTGGGGCTGGTCCAGCGGCGGGCGCCCTCGTCGTCCGCGGCCGTGGCCAGGGCGACAGCCCGGTCGCGCCGCTGCACGGAGCTCATCGGTCCGAGGTCGGTGTTGTGGTCCAGCGGGTCGCCGACGCGCAACCGGGCCAGCCGCTCCCGCAGCAGCTCGCCGAGCTCGTCGGCGACCGACTCGGCCACCAGCACCCGCTGGTCCTCGCCGAGCGCCTCGACGATCCCGTCGATCGCCTGGTCCAGCGGGGCGTCGTCGTGGACGATCTGCGCGAGCCCTCCGGTCGTCTCGCGGGCGACCGCGCGGCCCGGCACGAGCCGGGCCGCCGCCCGGCAGAAGGCGGGCGGCCCGGTGACGGCGACCGCGTCGACGTCGACGTCGAGCACCCCGCCGGGCACGACGTTCAGCACGCCGTTGGGCAGCCCCGCCTCGGCCGCTGCCTCCGCGAGCACCAGCGCGCCCAGCGGCGCGTCCGGATCGGGGACGAGCACCACCGCGTTGCCGCACGCCAGCGCGGGCGCGACCCGGCGGGCGACGGCGGGCAGCGCACCCGCCACGAGCACGCCCAGCACGCCGACCGGCCGCGGGGCGGGCCCGAAGCCGGCGAACTCGAGCTTGTCCGCCCAGCCGGCGCACGAACGCACGTGCGCGGCGACGGCGGTCAGGTCGTCGCGGGCTCGTCGGACGGGCCGCCCCGCGTCCAGGGCCTCCAGCGCGGCCAGCTCGTCCCGCCGGTCGTCCACCACCTGCGCCAGGCGGAACAGCAGCCGTGCGCGTCGGGCGGGCAGCGTTCCCCAGCCGACCTGAGCCCGGCGGGCCGCGCCGACCGCGTGCTCGACGTCGGCGGCGCAGGCCGCGGCGACCTCGGCGTGCCGCTCGCCCGTGGTCGGGTTGTGCACGGCCAGCGGGTCGCCGCCCTCGACGTAGCGGCCGTCCACGAACGGCGAGTAGGCCGGCTTCAGCTTCGCCACCGCCGCGTCGCCGGGTGCCACCCCGTAGTCCCAGTTCACCGGGCGGTTCTCCGGCGCCGCAGCAGGTCGTCGAGCAGCGACGACGCCCCGAAGCGGAACAGCGCGGGCGTGAGCCACGCCGGCCCCGCGACCTCGTGCACGGCCACGAGATGCCGGACCGCGTCCTGGGCGTGGCGGATCCCGCCTGCGGCCTTGACGCCGCGGCGCTCGCCGGTGGTCCGGTACCAGTCGCGGACGGCCTGCAACAGCACCTGCACGACGGGCAGGGTCGCGGCGGGGGAGGTCTTGCCGGTGGAGGTCTTCACCATGTCGGCGCCTGCCAGCAGTGCCAGCCAGGCGGCGCGGCGGACGTCGTCGTAGCCGGGCAGCTCGCCGGTCTCCAGGATGACCTTGAGGTGTGCGCGGCCGTCGACGAGCGCGCGCACGGCGACGATCTCGTCGTGCGCCTGCCCGTAGCGCCCGGCGAGCCACGCCCCCCGGTCGATCACCATGTCGATCTCGGTGGCGCCGCCGTCGAGGGCGAGTGCGGTGTCGGCCAGCTTCACCGGCAGCGACGCGCGGCCAGACGGGAAGGCGGTGGCCACGGCGGCGATCCCGACCGGCGACCCGCGCAGCGCCTCGGCGGCGACGGCGGCGAGGTCCGGGTAGACGCAGACGGCCGCGACCTGAGGGACCTCCGGGTCCGTCGGTTCGGGACGGTGGGCCTGCGCGCAGAGGGCGCGGACACGGCCGGGGGTGTCGGCGCCCTCGAGCGTGGTGAGGTCGACCATCGACACGGCGAGGTCGAGCACCTGCCGCTCCGCGGAGGCCGCGACGCGGCGACCGGCCAACCAGGCGGATCGCCGCTCGAGGCCCGCCTCGTCGACGGGCGGCAGGCCGTGCAGGAAGCGACGTAGGGAGCGATCGTCACGGCCGACGTCGGCGCGCCCGAGCACGCCGGGCGGGGTCTCCGCAGGGGGGGCGGGGACGGTCGCGGTCACGGCCGAAGTGTAGTCATCCCCGGTGTGCAGACACCGGCCGTCGCGGGGCGCTGCAGGGAGCGAGGGGAGGCGCTGAGCGGGCATTTCGACACCGGGTCGGGTGCCTGCGCGCCCTGGCCGCCCGACCGGCCCCGCTCAGGTCGACTGGTGAAGCCGGACGACACCGACCGACACGTCTTCGAGACCACCGCGGTCGAAGTCGCGACGGAGCTGGTCGGCCTTGACCGTGGCGGTCAGGCCGTCGAACGGCCCGTGCGCGTCGACCTCGCCGGTCTGTGGGTCGACCGCCAGGACGACGTAGCCGTCGCACTGGGTGAGCTTCTCCGCCGCAGCGATCAGTGTCGCCTCTTCTGAAGTCGAGTTCTCCGGCACCGGATCACCTCCTCGTCGCCTAGTACAGCGTCGAACGACGTTGCTGTGTCACG
>JAEUJO010000282.1 GCA_016794615.1 Pseudonocardia sp.
GGGTGAGTCCAGCACCTCGACCACGAAGCCGGACTCCACCAGCCGGCCCGCGTTGAGCACCTGCACCCGCGCGGCGATGGAGCGCACCAGGGCCAGGTTGTGGGTCACGAACAGCATGCTGATCCGGTGGGTCTTCCGCAGGTCCTCCAGCAGCGCGACGATCGAGCCCTGCACGGACACGTCCAGCGCGGAGGTGATCTCGTCGCACACCAGCAGGTCGGGCTCGGCGGCCAGCGCCCGGGCGATGGCCACGCGTTGCCGCTCGCCGCCGGAGAGCCGGTTGGTCTGCAGGTCGAGGACGGTGGGGCCGAGCGCCACGGCGTCGAGCAGCTCCACTACGCGGTCCCGGACCGCCTTGCCCTTCGCGATGCCGAACAGCTCCATCGGCCTGCTGACGATCTGCTGGATGGTCAGCCGCGGGTTCAGCGACAGGTACGGGTTCTGGAAGATGTACTGGATCCGCTTGCGGTCGTCGGCGGAGCGCGCCCGCGACCCCCTGCCCAGCGGACGCCCGTCGAAGCGCAGCTCCCCGGTCCACTGCTTGTGCAGGCCGCCGACGCAGCGCGAGATCGTGGTCTTGCCGCTGCCCGACTCGCCGACCAGCGTGACCACCTCGGCCTTGGCCACGTCGAACGAGACGCCGTGCACGACCTCCGTGCGGCCGTAGAAGACCGTGAGGTCGTCGATCGTCAGGATGATGTCCCGGTTCGTGTTGGGGTCGGTGTCGTGGGTGTTGCCCCGGTTGATGTCCCAGGTGCCGATCTCGCCGACGCGCAGGCACCTCGCCGTGTGGTCCGGCCCGACCTCGATGTCGTCGGGCTCGATCTCCCGGCAGCGGTCCTCGACGTACTCGCAGCGCGTGTGGAACCGGCACGCGGTCGGCCGCCGCCCCGGCCCCGGCGTGGAGCCCGGGATGCCGGTGAGCGCGCGGGCCTGCGACAGGTGTGGGATGGCGTCCAGCAGCGCGCGCGTATAGGGGTGCGCGGGCTGCTGGAACATCGCCTCCCGCGGCCCGAGCTCGATGATCTGGCCCGCGTACATGACGGCGACCCGGTCGGCGATGTTGGCGACGACGGCCAGGTCGTGGGTGACGTAGAGCGCCGCCACCCGGTGGCTGCGGCACAGCTCGCCCATCGTCGCCAGCACCATGCCCTGGGTGGTGACGTCCAGGCCGGTGGTCGGCTCGTCCAGCACCAGCACCTTCGGCCGCGGGAGGAACGCCATCGCCAGCGCGACGCGCTGCACCTGGCCACCCGAGAGCTGGTGCGGGTAGCGCGCCAGGAACTCGTCGTCGTCGGGGAGGCCGACCTCGCGCAGACCGGCACGGGCGCCGTCGAGGCGCTCCTGCGCCGTGCCGATGTCGTGCAGCTCCAGCAGCTCGACGATCTGCCGGCCGATCCGGATGGCCGGGTTGAGCGCGGCGCCCGGGTCCTGCGGCACGTAGGCGATCTTCAGGCCGCGGATCTCGCGGATCTGCTCCCAGGGCAGGGCGAGCACGTCCCGGCCCTCGAACATCACGGTGCCCTGCTCGATGAACGCGCCGCGCCGGGCGTAGGCGAGCAGTGCCGTGCCCGCGGTGGTCTTGCCCGAGCCGGACTCGCCGACCAGGCCGACGACCTCGCCGGGCCGGAGCTCGATGTTGATCTCGTCGATGACGTCGAGGCCGCTCCCGGTGAGCGCCACCCGCAGGTCGGAGACGACGCAGCCCGCCTCGGGGTCCTTCGCCAGCAGGGTCATGCCTAGTCACCCCGTCCCGAGAGCTGGGCGATGCCGTCCGCCATCAGGTTGGTGCCGATCGTGAAGACACCGATGATGATCACCGGGGCCAGGATGCCCCACGGCTGCACGAGCAGCGCCAGCCGGTTCTCGTAGATCATCTGCCCCCACTCGGCCGCGTTGGGGTTGGCCGCGAAGCCCAGGAAGCCGACGCCGGCGACCAGGCCGATCGAGTAGGTGAGCCGCAGCCCGGCCTCGGCCAGCAGCGGCGCGTTCATGTTCGGCAGCACCTCGGCCAGGATCACCCGGAGCCTGCTCTCGCCGAGCGCCTCGGCCGCGGTGACGTAGTCCCGCGAGACGATGCCCAACGCCACCCCGCGGGCCAGGCGGGCCACCCGGGGTGCGTGCGAGGCACCGACCAGCAGCACGATCATCCACCATGCGGGCTGGTCGACCGCGGTGAGCACCAGCAACACGAGCAGGATCTGCGGGAAGGCGAGCGCGACGTCGTTGAGCCGCATGATCGCCTCGTCCGGCCAGCCGCCCCAGTACGCCGCGACCACGCCGATGACGATGCCCAGGACCATGCCGAGCGCGGTGGCGAGCAGCGAGATGATCAGGATCGAGGCGCCGCCGTAGAGCACCCGGCTCCAGACGTCCTGGCCGAGGTAGTCGGTACCGAGCCAGGAGCCCGCCGTCGTGTACGGCTTCCCGACGATCTCGTTCTCGCCGTAGGGCGCGAACAGCGGGCCGAAGACGGCCATGAGCGTGATGAGCAGGGTGATCACCAGGCCGGTGACCAGCCTGCGCTGCGTGCCGATGCGGCGGAGGTTCGCGGGACTCAGCACGCTCATGACGCGATCGCCGTCCTCGCTCGCGGGGTGAATAGGATGGACAGGATGTCGGCGATCAGGTTGACCCCCACGTAGACCGCGGCGATCACCATGGCCAGCACCTGCACCATCGGGAAGTCGCTGTTGCGCACCGAGTCGACGAGGCTCGCCCCGATGCCCGGGTAGGAGAACAGGTACTCGACGAACACCACGCCGCCCGCCAGCCATGCCAGCTGCAGGGCGATCACCTGGATGCCCGGCACGATCGCGTTGAGCAGGGCGTGCTTGCGCATCACCACCTTCTCCGGCACGCCCTTGAGCCGGGCCAGCTCGACGTAGTCGCTGTCGAGCACCTCCAGCAGGCTGGAGCGCACGATGCGCGACACGTACGGCGTCACCACGATGACGAGGGTGAGCACCGGAAGGATCATCGACGCGGGGTTGGACCACGGCGGCGCGCCCCCGCCCGCGATCGTGACGGCGGGCAGCACGTGGAACACGGTGGTGGAGAACAGGGCCACCAGCAGGATGCCGACGACGAACTCCGGCAGCCCGGCCAGAGTGATCATGACGACCTGGATGACGCCGTCGGTGCGCTTGCCGCGGTAGTTGGCCGAGATCATCGCGAGGCCGAACGCCACGGGGATCATGACGATCGCCGACGCGAGCACCAGCACCGCGGAGTTGATGATCCGGTCGCCGACCAGCTCGCCGACCGGCAGCCCGTTGGCGACGGAGGTGCCGAGGTTGCCGGTGAGCAGGCTGCCGAGCCACTCGACGTAGCGCACGATCACCGGCTGGTCGAGCCCCAGCTGCGCGGCGAGCGCGGCCGCCCGCTCCGGGCTGGCCGCGTAGTCCTTGCCCAGGATCGCGCGCACCGGGTCGCCGAGCGCGGCGGTGGCGAAGAAGACCAGCACCGAGCACAGCCAGAGCGTGAGGACCGCCAGCCCGAGGCGGCGGGCCAGCCACTTCAGCCAGGCCGAGGCGGGCGAGCTCGGGCGGACGGGTGCGGGCTCCGTGGTGGTGGGGGGCGAGGTCGCCAGTTCGGTCATTCTGTCTGCCTCACCTCAAGTCGGTGGCGTGACGAAGGACGCGTGTTTGAACCCGAAGTTCGAGCACGGCAGGTAGCGGTGCGGCGCCAGGCCCTGCACCAGGTTCGAGTAGGCGTCGAGCTGGCGCTTGAAGCCCCAGATGATGAAGCCGCCCCGGGTGAACTCGATCTCCTGTGCGCCGTGCAGGAGCCGCTTGCGCCGATCCGCGTCGGGCTCCCGCTTCGCCAGGTCGATCAGGGCCGTGAACTCCGGGTCTTCGAAGTGGGTCTCGTTGTAGGTGGCACCGCGGACCGAGGACGTGGCCACCTGCGGGAGGTAGTTGCGGGTGTTCCAGAAGTCCTGGGCGAAGTTCCAGGACAGGTAACGGTCGCCGTAGAAGACGTTGGGGTCGGCCTTGTTCAGCCGGACGGTGACCCCGGCGAGCTTCGCCTGCTCGACGAACAGGTTGGCCGACTCCACAGCGCCCGCGCCCACCGCGGAGGAGGTGACCAGCTCGACATCCAGGTCGGACTGCCCCGCCTGCGCGAGCAGGGACCTGGCCTGGTCGATGTCCTGCACCCGTTGGGGAAGATCACCGGCGAACACCGGGTCGAACGGCGAGTACAGGTCGTTGCCCAGGATCCCGAACCCGTTAAGCGCCTGGTCGATCATCTGTTGCCGGTCCACGATCAGCCGGAGCGCCTGGCGGACCCGCACGTCGGAGAACGGCGCGGCGTCCACCCGCATCGTGAACGGCACCCACGCACCGGTCTCGGAGATCAACGCGGAGGCACCCTGCTGGTCGATGGTGTTCACCAGGTAGCTCGGCAGGTTGTCGATGCTCTGGACCTGGCCCGCCAGCAGCGCGTTGACCTTCGCGGCGTCGTCGGCGAAGTCGTAGATGATCAGCTCGTCGACGAACGCCGGGCCGTCCCAGTAGTTGTCGAAGCGGGCGAACTGCGAGAGCTGGCCGGGCACGAAGCGCTGGTAGGTGAACGGGCCGGTGCCGACCGGGTGGCCCACGTCGAAGTCGGTGGGCAGGATCCCGACGGTGTACTCGGCGAGGAGCTGGTCGAGCACCGCGTACGGCGCGCTGAGCTGCAGCAGGACCGTCTTCTGGTCGACGATCTTCGAGTTCGGCAGGTCGAGGAACTTGGCCAGCTCGGTGCCACCCGACCCCGGCTTCTCCGGGTCGGTGACCTTCGCGAGGCTGAACATGACGTCCTCGGGCGTCAGGCTCTTGCCGTTGTGGAACTCCACCCCGTCGCGCAGCCGGACCGTCCACTGCGTGCTGTCCCCGTTCGGGGTCACCGCCTCGGCCACCGACGGCTCGATCTCGTACAGGGCGTTCCATCGCAGCAGCGGCTCGTAGAGCTGCAGGCAGCGAGCGATGTCCGGGTTCGTCACCGGGAAGTACGGCTCGAGGGTGTCCTTGAGCCCGCCGCCCGTCGAGCCGTGGCTGTAGCTACCGCCGCGCACCTGGGGCTTGCTCTGGTCCGGCTTCTCCGGCACGGCACCGCACGCCGTCAGGCCCGTGAGCCCGACCATGCCCGCGGCGGCGACCATGCCGAGCTTCAGGACGTCCCGGCGGGTCGGCCGGAGCGTCACCTGAACGCGCGAGAGACCGGAGTGCGGCAGGCCATCATTTCGCATGATGCGAACCCCTTCGGAACATTGCGAACGTAGAGACGTGGGTCACATCCTGTCAAGGGGCGGCGAGGACGCCGGGGGATGAGGAGGTGCGCCGTGACGGCACGCGAGGGAACGGCTCGGATCCAGTCGGTCGACCGCGCGGTCGACCTCCTGCTGGCCGTCGCGGCGGCAGGCCCGGCCGGCGTCCCCGCGCTGGCGCGGGTCTGCGGCCTCAACCGGGCGACCGCCTGGCGGCTGCTCAAGACCCTGCAGGCCCGCGGCATGGTGGCGGTCGACGGCTCGACCGGCCGGTACTCGCTCGGGTTGACCGCTCTCGAGCTCGGTGGCGCTGCCGGGTCCGGTGCCGTCATCGCGGCCGCCCACCCGGCTCTGGAACGTCTGAGCCGGGAGACCGGTGAGACGGCCTCGCTGGCGATGCCGGGCGTGGGTGGTCTGGCCTACGTCGACGAGGTCAGGCCGACCGCGGTGCTGACGGCCGGCTGGCTCGGTCGCACCGTGCCGTTGCACGCCACCTCGACGGGCAAGGCACTGCTCGCGTTCCTCCCCGCCGCGGAGGTGAGCCGGGTGCTCGCCGAGGAGCTCCCGGCGTTCACGGACGCCACGATCACCTCACCGGAGGCGCTCGCCGCCGAGCTCGCCGCCACCCGGACACGCGGCTACGGAACGTGTGCGGGCGAGCTGGAGTCGTCCCTGTACGGGGTGTCGGCCCCGGTGCTCGACCGCGGCGGGCGCCCCTTGGCGGTGCTCAGCATCTGGGGCCCCCGGGAACGGGTGCCGGAGCAGTCGTTCGCGCGGTTGGGGACCCTCGCCGTGCAGGCCGCCCGGCAGGTCGCCGGCGCGCCCGAGGACCGCGGCGACAACTGGCCGGACGGCCCTCAGGTCGTGGCGTGACCCGCTCGTGAGAGCTAGCTTCAAGTCCTGAAGAAGTTCTGAATTGCCTCGTGACGACTGAAGTGCAGTGGAGCGAGCTGCAACGCGACCCGAAGGGCGTCGCCGCGCTCGCCGATCGTGGGGACGTCCGCGTTCGCCGTCGGGACGGAGTGCCGCTGCTGCTGGTCCGCGAAGACAGCGTTGAGTCCGCGGCTGTCGGCGCGCTGAGCGCCGCTCGAGCCCTGCGCAACGCCTTGGCCCACCTGTCGGCTGACGACGCGTCGGCACGCTCATCGAGGAGTTCCCCTGGCTGGACCTGCTGTCTGAAGCAGAGCGACGACAGTTCGCGAGCGACTTCGTCCGCGCCGTCGAGGCGTCGGCCGAGCTCGGTCGCTGGAACGTCCTCGCCCAAGTCGTGGTCGAGTGGAAGGCAACCGCGGCCGTCTTCGCTGATCCCGTCCTGGCGGAGGAGCTGACCCGGCCGATCGACGACCTCGGGCCCGTCTCGGCACCGGAAGGCTCGTGACGAGTGCCGGCCAGACGAGGTGACCGCGTCGCTCCACCGGCCCGGCCCGGCGGATGGGAAGCACGGTTCGCCACCTCCGAGGCGGCGAAGAGTTGGGAGGAGCTCTGCCGCGTCGCGCACGGCAGCACCGTGGAGAACCGGGGGTCGCTCACGACAGGTTGATGATGTTGCCGTCCCCGTCGATGTCGCCAGATGGGCGGCCGGGGTGGCGCCGAGGTCGGGCATGGTGCGGATGTCGCCGCAGATCGGGTAGATGAACCCGGCACCGATCGACTCGCTGTCCAGCCCGTCCGGCAGCGTGGCGAGTAGGCCGTCCAGCCGGGCCCGGCGCAGGCGTCGGGCCCGGTCGGGGCGCTCGGCGGCGTTGGCTCAACGGTGAGCGTTTCGACCGCCGCCAATCCTTGGGGGGTTTCTCAGGGCCGAGGCCTGACGACGTCGAACAGGACTGATCGTACTTTCCTCCTCGGTTCGCCGTGAGTTCCGGGAACCTGACGCGAGCTACCGGGAGGGCACTGTGGTCGAGCTGGCCTCCGGCGATGACATGCGGCTCGGTGGGAAATCGGGCTCGGCCCGGGACCGCGACGCCTCGGGCTCGGGCCCACCGGTGTCCCGCACGGTCGGACTCCGGCCCCCGACCGTCGAGCTGCCACGGGGCGGTGGAGCGATCCGCGGCATCGGCGAGAAGTTCATGGCCAACCCGGCGACCGGTACGGGCTCGTTGTCGATCCCGCTGCCGGTGAGTCCCGGGCGGTCGGGATTCGGCCCCGCCCCGGCCCTGACCTACGACTCGGGCAGCGGCCACGGGTCGTTCGGGATGGGGTGGGGCGTCGGCCTGCCGACGATCACCCGCCGGACCGACAAGCGGATTCCGACCTACGACGACGCGGCAGAGCGGGATGTCTTCGTGCTTTCCGGCGCGGAGGACCTCGTCCCCACGCCTGATGTGGACGGCAGGCCGGCCGAGCACTCACGGACGCTCGATGGTCGCACCTATGCCGTCGTCCGCTACCGACCGCGAGTCGAAGGCCTGCATGCCCGCATCGAGCGCTGGCGCGATGTGGCCACCGGCGATGTCCACTGGCGGTCGGTGAGCCGCGACAACGTCACAACCATCTACGGCAAGGACTTCGAGTCCCGGATCGCAGATCCTGCCGATGAAAGGCGGGTGTTCAGCTGGCTGATCTGCGAGACCTACGACGACAAGGGCAACGCAGCCATCTACCAATATGCGCCCGAGGACGCGAGCGGCGTCGACGTGGCCGCCGCTCACGAGCGCAACCGCACCGGTCGCACGGCGAACCGGTACCTGAAGTCGGTGCGGTACGGCAACCGGGTCAGCCGGCTCGTCGAGCCGGACCTCGCTGCGCACACCTGGCATTTCGAGCTCGTCTTCGACTACGGCGAGCACGATCCGGAGCAGCCCACCCCGCGGGCCGCCCGTGCCTGGTTGTGCCGCAACGACCCCTTCTCCACCTATCGGTCCGGGTTCGAGATCCGCGACTACCGCCTCTGCCAGCGGATCCTGATGTTCCACCACTTCCCGGACGAACTCGTCGGCGCGGACTGCCTCGTCCGGTCGATGACCCTGAACTATCGCGGTGAGGGTGGCGAGACGCAGCGGGGCGAACCGGCGGGGGCGTTCCTGGCATCGGTGCAGGTCGCCGGGCACCGGCGCGCGAACGACGGCCGGTACGTCACGACGGCGCTGCCGCCGGTCGAGTTCAGCTACAGCACCGCGAACGTCGGCACTGAAGTGCACGAGCTCGACGCCGAGAGCGTCGCGAACCTCCCGGCCGGCCTGGACGGGCCCGGCTACCGGTGGGTCGACCTGGACAGCGAGTCGATCGCCGGAGTGCTCACCCAGCAGGCCGGGGCCTGGTTCTACGCGGCGAACCGGGGCGACGGCAAGCTGGGGCCGATCCGGGTGTTGCCCAGCCAACCCGTCGACACTGCCGCCCCTCAGCTTCTCGACCTCGCCGGAGACGGCGGCCTCGACTACGTCTCGTTTGCCGGTCCGACGCCGGGATTCTTCGAACGCACCGACGGTCCGGACGGCGAACGGGGTTGGGCACCGCACCGGCCGCTGCGCTCGGTGCCAGCAGTCGGCTGGGCGGATCCGAACCTGCGGTTCGTCGACCTGGACGGCGACGGGCGTGCCGATCTGCTCATCACCGACGACGACGGGCTCGTCTGGCACCCCTCCCTCGGCGAGGACGGCTTCGGTCCCGGCATCCGGCTGTCGTTGCCGGCCGACGAGCGGGCCGGACCCCGGCTGGTCGGCGGGGACCGGACGCAGGCGATCTTCCTCGCCGACATGTCCGGAGACGGGCTGACCGATCTGGTCCGGGTCCGCAACGGATCGATGTGCTACTGGCCCAACCTCGGCCACGGCCGCTTTGGCGCCCAGGTCGTGATGGACGGCCCCACCAGACCGTTCGACCATCCGGACCGCTTCGACCCGCGCCGGGTCCGGCTCGCCGACGTCGACGGAAGCGGACCGAGCGACCTAGTCTACCTGGGTGCGACCGGGGTCGACCTGTATCTGAACCAACTGGGAAACCGCTGGAGTACCCCGGTACGGGTGCCGGCCTTCCCCGCCGTCGACGACCTGTCCTCGGTCTCGGTGGTCGATCTGCTCGGTCGCGGTACCGCCTGTCTGGTGTGGTCGTCGATGCTGCCCGGCGACGCCGGCCGCCACATCCGCTACGTGGACCTGATGGGGGAGAAGCCCAATCTCCTGCAGCGGGTGCGCAACAACCTCGGCGCGGAGACGGTGCTGAGCTACGCCTCGTCGACCGAGTTCTACCTGGCCGACCAGGAGGCCGGGACGCCATGGATCACCCGGCTGCCGTTCCCGGTGCACGTCCTCACCGGCGTCGAGAGCTACGACCGGATCAGCCGGAACCGGTTCACCAGCTCCTACCGCTACCACCACGGCTACTTCGACGGCCACGAGCGTGAGTTCCGCGGCTTCGGGATGGTCGAGCAGACCGACACCGAGCTGATGGCCGCGCCGGCGCGCAGCACGGCGTTCCCGGAGGGCGAGAACGAGTCCGCGGCCACCCGGATGCCACCCGCCCTCACCCGCACCTGGTTCCACACCGGTGCCCACCTCGACCGGCACCGGATCTCGACGCTGTTCGCCGACGACTACTACCCGCCGCCCGAGCACGCGACCCCGCAGGCGGCACGCCTGCTGCTGCCCGACACCGTGCTCCCGGCCGACCTGACTCTCGAGGAGGAGCGGGAGGCCTGCCGGGCGTTGAAGGGTCAGCTGCTGCGCCAGGAGGTCTACGCCCGGGATGGCTCGGCGCGCGAACCCCACCCGTACACCATGACCGAACGCAGCTACACGGTCGCGCAACTCGGCGACGGCGTGTTCGCCGTCCACCCTCGGGACTCGCTGACGATCAACTACGAACGCGACCCGTCCGATCCCCGGGTCACCCACGAGCTGGTGCTCGCCGTCGACGACTACGGGACCGTGCTGCACTCCGCGGCGCTGGCCTACCGGCGAGCCGTCACCGACGCCGGTCTCCCGGTGCGGACGACCGGCGTCCAGAGCCGAACGCTGATCACCGAGACCATCACCGCGGTCACCGATCTCGTCGACCGCGACGACGCCCACCGCGTACCGATCCCGCACGAGACGCGCACGTTCGAGGTCGTCCTCCCGGCGCTCGCCGCGGCGACCGCGGCGGTGGATCGGGACGACCTGCTCGCCGCGCTCGCGCCGTCCGGTGAGGGGCGCCGGCTCGTCGACCGCACCCGCACGCTGTTCGAGCGTGACGACCTGTTAGGGCCGCTGCCACCCGGCGAGCAGGGCTCGCGGGCGCTGGTGCACGAGGTGTACCGGCTGGCCCTGAGTCCCGAGTGGGTGGTGGCCGCCTTCGGCCCGCGGGTGGACGCGGACATGCTCGCCGACGCCGGGTACGTCGAGCAGGATGGCGGCTGGTGGGCCCCCTCGGGGACCGTGAAGTACGCGCCTGTTGGCGTTGCCGACGCACTCGCCTACGCGCGTGCGCACTTCTTCGGCCCGCGCCGCTTCATCGACCCGTTCGGCGGAACCTCAGCCGTCGAGCTGGACGGCTACGACCTGCAGCCGGTCATGCTCACCGACCCGGTGGGGAACCTCACCGTCGCGCGGCCGGACTACCGGGTGCTCGCGCCGGACCTGGTCACCGACCCGAACGGCAACCGGGTGCAGGTGCTGTTCGACGCGCTCGGCCTCGTCGTCGCGACGGCTGTGATGGGATTCCCGTCGGACGACACGCCCGACCGCGTCGACGGTGTAGACCCCGAGGCGGCCCCGGCGGACGACACACTCGACCGCGTCGACGGGATGGACCCCGAGCCGGCCGCGGTGGCGTTCTGGGCGAACCCGCAGGCCACGGCGCAACAGCTGCTCGGCAACGCCACCACCCGGATCGTCCACGACCTCGAGGCGTACCTGCGCACCCGGGACAGCGCCGACCCGCAGCCCGTCAGTACCGCCGTGATCGCGCGCGAGCGACATGTCCGCGACGCCGAGCCGAGCCCGGTGCAGGTAACCATCGGCTACTCCGACGGGATGGGCCGCGAGATCCAACGCAAGGCCCAGGCCGAGCCGACCGGCTGGGTCACCAGCGGCTGGACCGTGTTCAACAACAAGGGCCTGCCCGTCCGGCAGTACGAGCCGTTCTTCACCGACACCCACCGCTTCGAGTTCGCCGTACTGGCCGGCGTCGGCCCGACCCTCTGCTACGACCCGGTCGGCCGACTCGTGGCCACGCTCCGACCCGATCAGAGCTGGGAGAAAGTGGCCATCGGCGCCTGGCAGCAGGAAACCTGGGACGCCAACGACACCGTGCGGGACCCGGACGCCGCCGACGACGAACACCTCGACCCGGCCGAGGACGCCGACGTCGGTGCGCTCCTCGGGGCGCTGCCGACGGCGGAGTACAAGCCCACCTGGTACCAGCAGCGGATCACCGGAGGACTCGAAGCCGACGAGCGGGATGCCGCAGAGCGGACGAAGCTCCACGCCGGTACACCCACTCTCGCCGTCTTCGATCCGCTCGGTCGGCCCGTCCTCACCGTCGCCCGCAACCGCACCCCCGGCACCCCGCCGGTCGACACCGAACACCGTACCCACGTCACACTCGACATCGAGGGCAATCAGCTCGAGGTCCGCGACTGCACCGACGGCACGCCCAGCCTGACCACTGACGACGCCGACCGGCTCGTCGCCCGCTACACGTACGACCTCGCGAGCACTCGACTCGTCGAGGAGAGCATGGAAGCCGGCACCCGCCGCAGCCTCGCCGACGTGCTCGGCGCGCCGTGCACCGCGTGGGACCACACCGACCGGCGGACCACCACCACCTACGACCACGCGCGTCGCCCGGTCGACGTCGTCCTGCGGGACGCCGCCGGCGACAAGGTCGTCGGGCGCACCGAGTACGGCGAGTCCGCACCGGCCGGGCCCGACAACCTGCGCGGCCGGGTGTGGAAGGTGTTCGACGGGGCCGGGGTCGTCACCCACGCCTACGACCTCGCCGGCAACCCGAAGCAGGTGGCCCGGCAGCTGACGCGCGAGTACCGCGAGACCATCGACTGGGCGTCCCCGCCAGCGCTGGACGAGACCTGGACCGCCCACTCCGGCTTCGACGCCCTCGACCGCCCGATCAAGATCACGCATCCCGACGGCACCGTGGTGGAGCCGACCTACGACCGCCGCGGCCTGCTGACCCGGGTGTCGGGCCGGTTGGCCGGCGACCCGGGCGACACGACCTTCGTCGAGAGCATCACCTACGACGCCAAGGGGCAGCGGAAGCGGATCACCCACGGCAACGGCGTCAGCACCACGTACGACTACGACGAGCGCACGTTCCGGCTGCGCACCCTCGACACCCGCAGCGAGGCCGGGAGCCACGTGCAGCAACTCAGCTACACCTACGACCCGGTCGGCAACATCACGCGGATCCGCGACGAGGCGCAGCCGCTCGTCTTCAACCACAACACCGCGATCGACGCGAGCATGAACTACCGCTACGACGCGGTGTACCGCCTCGTCGAGGCCGGTGGGCGGGAACACCGCGGCGACGACTCGGCGACCACCTGGGACGACGCCCCGCGCACGAACCCGACGGACCGGAACGACCTGCGTCGCTACACGGAGAGTTACGCCTACGACGTCGCCGGGAACCTGACCGAGCTCGTGCATACGCCCACGATCGGCACGGGCTGGACCCGCACGTTCACCTGTGCGGAGCCGAGCCAGCTCGAACCGGAGACGTTCAGCAGCAACCGGCTCACTCAGACCCGGATCGGTTCGGGCCAGCCTGAGACGTACTCGTACGACGACCACGGCAACATGCTGACGCTGGCGCCGATGAACCTGCTGCGGTGGAACCACCTCGACCAGTTGCTCGCGAGCGCGCAGCAGTTGGTGGCCGCACCCGGCGTCGGCGAGATCACCTACTACGTCTACGACGGCACCGGCGAGCGGGTTCGGAAGGTCACCGATGCGGCTGCTGATTCGGTCACCGTGGCGAAGCGGCGCACCGAACGCGTGTACCTGGGCGACTTCGAGATCTATCGGGAGTTCGGCGCAGCCGGGGTCGTGAAACTGGAACGTACGACCGTCCACATCGACGACGGGTTCGGCCGGGTCGCGATGGTGGACACCCGGATCGACGGCGGGTCGAACGAGCGCCTCGTTCGGTACCAGTACAGCAACCACCTCGGCTCGGCGATTGCAGAACTCGACGCCGACGCACAGCCGATCTCGTACGAGGAGTTCCACCCGTACGGGTCAACGGCCCTACTGCTCACCCGATCCGGCACGCCGCCGAAGCGCTATCGCTATACCGGAAAGGAGCGGGACGAGGAGTCCGGGCTGAACTATCACAGCGCTCGCTACTATGTATCCTGGCTGTGCCGCTGGTTGAATTCGGATCCAGAGGGTACCGTCGACGGTTTCAATCTTTATCACTTTTCGCGGGCTCGCCCCTCCACCATTGCCGACCCGTCGGGGACCTCCGGAGAAGAGGATTCGCCACAGCCGACAGTTGTTACCTTTGATGACCTTCCGATCATCGGAAGCCCGATGGGCATGCGGGAGGCACTGCGCGCGGAGCGAGAGGCTCACGAGCTTGGCTGGACGGACATCGCCAAAGAGTACCGGGCGGAGTACAAATCGCTATGGCGCTCCTACAAGGACGAACGTGCTGAGGAGCAACTGAAGATCTACGGGGGAATCACCGCCATAGCCACGGCAGGAGCTGTCGCAGGATTGGCTGGAGGTGCTGTTGGCCTCGCGATCGGTAAGGCAGTCGGATTCTCGGCGACTGGCAATTTGCTGCTCTCGGGCGGACTTTCGGGCGGCCTCTCCGTGGCAGCCAGGGATACCGTCGAGGTTTCGCTGGGGCGCGAGATGACGTGGGAAGAGTTCGACGACGAGGTGGCCGCTGGGGTAGTATTCGGTCTGGTGCCTGGGGCGGTCAGGCTGCCTCCCGCAATTCTCAGTAGATTGCGAATGATCACCTCCTACGGCCGAATGGCTGCCGCACTGCGAGCGGATGCCGCTGTTTCGCTCGAGGTTCGGCCGCCCTTAGAGAAGCCTGGTTCTCACCCGCCATATTCGCAGATGACCCAACTTGAGAGGGAGGCTTTTCAGCATTCCTACCGCCACAGCGAGGAGCTGGGCCTACCTCCCTGGAAGGGTGACGTAGCTAAGGCGGAAGCCCTACAGAAGAGATTTAACGATGTGGTCGCGTATATTCGAGCGAATGCAACGTCTGTAGTTGTGCGAGAAAGAATGGTGGCACCTCGCGGGGGGACGTTCAGCATTCCTGGCGGGTATCAAATGGAACTCGTGGCCGAGTACCAGGCCACCATCCACGGCACTCGCTACTATTATTACGCCACACTTGCCGGGAAGTTCGTGAGCGCCGGTAAGGCCAAGTAGGCCGCTGAACTATATTGTGAGGACGGGCGATGTCTGAGTCGGGTCTAGTTCGAGGTTCCCGGGGGGAGAATGTTCAAGCATTGCATCGCAGTCTGCTGGTGCTTGGCATATCAGTTTCGAATGCCGAGTCCGACGAAAAGTCATTCGGCGCGGGCACGGAGCGTGCGATCCGGTGCCTCCAAGCCTCTGCTGGCCTGGCGCAGACCGGGGTCGTCAACTCCTTGACGAGGGCGGCCCTCGACGACGCCCTGCGGCAGGCGGCGTTCGACAAGCCCCGTATCGAGGGTCGGCTCCTCACCGAGCACGGCGCTCCGGCTGCGAACGTGACGGTCCGGCTGCGCCGCCGCCCCATGGGCGTCGGCGGCGGGCCGCAGACCGCGGACACGACCACCGACGAGCAGGGCTACTACCGGTTCGACATCGAAGACGACGACGCCCGACCACGGACCGTCGAGCTGCTGCTGGTCGACGCCACCGGCGCCACGACGCGGATCAGCAAACCCGCGGTGCGGGCGAGCAGGTACGAGCAGCTGAACCTGGTTGTGCCGGCCTCGTTCGTGCCGACGCAGCCGGAGTGGGACCGGCTGGCCGTCGATGTCGAACGGGTCTTGGGCAGCTTCGCGCCGCTGATCCGCCCCGGCCAGGACGATCTCCTGGCCATCGCGCACCAGTACACCGGGTGGGACGCTCGGCTGGTCGCCCTCGGCGCCGCCGCCGCGCGGATCGCCGGACGCAGCGGGCTTGATGTGCGGGCCGTCTACGCGCTGGTCCGCTCCGGTCTGCCCACCGAACCCGACGAACTCGCCGCGGTACCCGTCGCGTCGGTGCAAGACGTCCTGGAGCGGGCGGTCGAGGCCGGGATCGTCGATCTCGGTACGGCAGAGATCAAGGCGCAGGTCTCGGCGTTCGCAACGTTCGCCACCGCGACCAGACGGGCCGGCCGACCCCGCGGCGCGGTGTCCAGCTACGGGGAGTTCCTGGAGGCGACCGGCCTCGACGAGCGCCAGCGGGACGAGTTCGACGCCGCCGTGGTGCGGCACGCGGGCAGGCCGGACGCGCTGTGGCAGGCGGCCGCACGGATCGACGGGGTCACCAACGAGCAGGTCGCCCGGCTCCGCAGCCAGGGCCGGCTCGCGGCGCTGACCGGGCAGAACCTGCGTTTGACCACCGAGCTCATGAAGATCAGTGCCGACCCGGGCCGGGCCGGTCTGCGGGCTCTCGTCGACGCCGACCTGCACACGCCGGAAGCCTGGCTGGACCTGCTGGGCCAGCTGGGCGGTGGCGACGACGCCACGCTGCAGGCGGCGATCCCCGAGGAGTACCTCGACGGCGCGGCGACGACGCAAGTTGCGGCCGCGGCGTACGCGGATGTTCTCGCGCGCGAGGTGCGGGACGGCCTGCCGACCACGGTCGTCGGGCGGATGCTGCGGACCGGTGGGATCCCTGTCGACGCGACGCTGGCCGGGCCCGTCGCCGAGCTCGTCGAGAAGGCCGAGGAGCGCGGCTTCAGCTTCGCCGCCACCCCGCTCGGCCACTTCCTCACGAAGCACCGCGACGAGCTGGTGGCGGGTCTCGACCCCGCGATCACCGCCTCCGCGGTGGCCGAGTTCGAACGGGTGCAACGGCTCTACCGGGCCACGCCGTCGCACGATGCGCTTGCCGCCGCGGTCGACGCCGGGTTCACCTCGGCCCACCAGATCGCCATGCTCGACCGGACGACCTTCCTGCGGCTGTACGGCGAGCGCTTTGGGGCGATGGCCGAGCCGACGTTCCGACGGGCGCGGCGCATCGCCGCGATCACCCACGCCCATCTCGGCGCGACCATGCAGCGGGGCGGGCCGGCCGTCTTCGCCCTGTCGCCCACGGTGGAGACGCTTCTCGGCGAGCAGGACTTCTGCGCGTGCGAGCACTGCCGCTCGCACCTCGGACCGGCCGCCTACTTCGTCGACCTGCTGCACTTCTTGGACATCGACGAGGTGACCTGGCGGGCCATGCCCGGAGTGGACGAAGGCGACCAGCGCCCGTTCGAGGTGCTCGACCGGCGCCGGCCCGACCTCGCCCACCTGCCGCTGACCTGCGAGAACACCACCACCGAGCTGCCTTACATCGACGTCGTCAACGAGATCATGGAGTACAGGGTCGTCGAGCAGACGCCGCCGCCCGTCGTCGACACCGTGCCCAGTGCCGACCTGCTGGCCGAGCCGCAGTCGGTGCTGCCCGCCGCCTACGCGCTGCTCGCCGACCAGAGGTACCCGCTGAGCCTGCCGTTCGACCTGTGGCTGGAGACGGTCCGCGCGCACCTGCGCCGAGTCGGCGTCCGGCACGCCGACCTGCTCGACGCCTTCGGATCCGCGTCGTCGGAGGCCGTGCTCACCGAGCGGCTGGGGTTCACCCCGGCCGAGGTGGACGTGCTCACCGACGAGCCACTCACCCGATGGCAGCGCCTCTACGGCTACGAGACCCTGACCAAGGCGCGCGAGGAGCTCCGGAACGCCCGGACGCTGGCCCGCCGGCTCGGGGTGAGCTACCGGGAGCTGGACGCGCTGGTGAAGACCTGGTTCGTCAACCCGGCCCTCGACGACGTGGGAGCGCTGCGCACGCTTGGCCTCACCGCTGTCGACCTCATGCGCTCCGTCGGCGCCGACGGCGTCCTGCCGTTCGATGCCGACGAGCGCGCCGCCTTCGACGCGCAGCTCGCAGCAGCCACCCGCCGGTTCCCGGGGGGCACCTTCGACGCCGCGGCCTGGGCGACCGCGGCCGCCGGCCGGATCGGCGACGTGCTCGTGCTGGCCAGCCCCGACACCGAGTGCCGCTTCGACACCACGACGGTGCGGCTCGCGGGCTCCGCGGACGACACGATCGACGTCGAGCTGGTGCGGCTGAACCTGCTGGTCCGGTTGTGGCGCCGGCTCGGCTGGACGCTCGACGAGCTGGACCTCGCCCTGCGGGCCGTCGTCCCGGGCGGCGCGGCCGGCCTGCGGGGGCCGCGACTCGGCAGAGCCCTGCGCATCGCGTTGAGGTCGCTGTCGCAGATCGACGAAGTCGCGCGCCGGCTCGCGATCGAGCCCCGGCGGCGGGTGGACCTCCTCGCGCTGCGCGGTCCGATGGCGACCGTCGGCGCGGGGTCGGCCTACGCGCGCCTGTTCCTGTCGCCCCGACCCCAACCGGTGTTCGACGATCCGGAGGGCGGCTACCTGACCACCAGCCGGTTGCTGGCGGATCACCGCGTGGCCGTGCAGGGGGCGCTGGGCCTGTCGTCGTCCGACATCGACGCGGTGCTCGAGGCGTCCGGCCTCGACCCGGCGGCCGTGCCGCTCGACCTGGACACGGTGTCGCTGCTCCACCGCTACGCGCTGCTGGCCACGGCGCTGGGTGTCGGGGTTCCGGAGCTGATCACGCTGAGCCGGCTGTTCGGGGTGGACCCCTTCACCGCGACGCTCGAGTTCCTCGACGCCTACGACGACCTGCGGGCCTCCGGCCTCACCGCGACCGAGCTCGACCACCTGTTCGCCCCGCCGTTGGCGCAGCCCGGGCCCGATCCGGCGGTGCGGGCCCTGGCCGTCGAGGTCGGTGACGGCGTGCGGCGGCTCGTCGCCGAGCACACGGCACCGGCCGACCCTGCGCTGCTCGGGGACGACGTCGTGGCCCGGGAGCTCGGCCTCGTGCTGCCGCCGGACGTCGCCGACACGGTCGTCGCCATGTGGCAACGGCAGCTCGTGCACCGGGCCGAGAAGGCGGACGTCGCGACGGACGACCTCGTCCACCTGGCTGACATCGCCGCGTTCGGCGAGGTGACCATCGAGCACCGGCCGGACCCCGACGCGCCGGACCGGTTCGTGCAGGTGCTGCTCTACCGCGGCGTGCCCGTCCGGACGAGAACGGACGCCGTCAAGGCCGCGGCACCCGCGCTCGGGGCGCTGCTTGACGACGTCCTCGCCCAGGCGGCGACGCGCCAGGCCACGATCCGGTGGCTGGTCCCCGACGAGGCCGTGGACACGCTGTTCGGCCCTGCCGCGGACGAGGGCACCCGGCGGCAGCTCTTCGCGGACATCGTGATGCCCCGGGTGCTGACCACGCTGCGCCGCCGCTTCGTGACGGCGACCGTGGGCAGCGCACTCGCCACGCCGAGCGATCCCCCTCCCGGCCTGGTCGAGGCCCTGCTCACCGACCCCGCCGTGCTTCCGGTGCCCGGTTCCGCCGACCCGGCCGTCGACGTCCTGGCCGCGCCGGCCACGGCCGGACTGACCGTGACCGCGACCGATCCCGCGGGCCTCCCGCTGACGACGCCGGGCACCGCGGCCGCGCCCGCGACCCCCGTCGTCGCCGGCGCGGCCCGGATCGTCCTCGATGGCTACCTGGTGGTCCCGACGACCGGGACCTACCGGTTCGGCCTGACGGTCACCGGCGCGGGCGACACCGCGACGTTGCGGATCGGCAACGCCGCGAGCCCCCTGCTCGTCGAGACCGCGCCCGCCGCTGTGCGCCGGGTGCCGATCCAGCTGCGCGCCGGCGTGGCCCACCGGTTCACGATGGAGGCACGCCGCGAGGTCGACGGCGCGCTCGCGCCGCTCCTCGGGACCGTGACGGTCGACGTCGGTGACGTGACCGTCGACGGCAGCTCGTTCGGACCGGCGATGGGCCTGGACTGGCGGCCGCGGGCCGCCGTCGACGCCTTCGCCCGGGCGCACCGGTCGGCGAGCACGGCGCTGCTGCTCGCCGGACGACTCGGGCTGACCGAACGGGAGCTGCGGCAGCTCGGGATCGGTGCGCTGCTCGGCGGGAGCGCCACGGGCGCCGCCGTCCGCGACCTGCTGGCCTACGTCGCGCTGCGCGCAGAGATGGCTGGCGGCCGCGACGAGCTGGTGGACGTACTGACCGCGACGGGCGACGACGTGATCACGCGGGTGGCCGCGGTGACGCGGCGGGACCAGGCGACGGTCGCGACCGTCGCATCGCACCTCGGCGTCGCCGGCGCCGACGTCGGGCAGCTGCGGCGGCTGTGTCGCGCCCTCGTGCTCGTCGCGCGGCTCGGGATCGGCGCCGACGCGGTGATCGCCGCCGCCACACCGACCCCGGACCAGGCCGTGGCCGAGGGCTTGCGCGACGCCGTGCGGGCGGCCCACGACGCGGACGCGTGGCGGGCCGTCGCCACGTCGATCAACGACCCGTTGCGGCGGCGCCGCCGCGACGCCCTCGTGGCGTTTCTACTTCACCGGCTCGGGCACGACCCTGGCCGCCCCGAGCAGCTCTACGACGACCTGCTGCTCGACCCGGGAACGGAACCGGTGGTGCGGACCTCGCGGCTGCGGCTGGCGATCTCCTGCGTCCAGCTGTTCGTCCAGCGTTGCCTGCTCAACCTCGAGCCCGACGTCAACCCGGGTGTCCTGGACGCCGCGCGGTGGGAGTGGATGAAGCGATACCGGGTGTGGGAGGCCAATCGGAAGATCTTCCTGTTCCCGGAGAACTGGCTCGACCCCGAGCTTCGCGATGACCGCACGCACCTGTTCACCGCGCTCACCGGCGCGTTGCTGGAAGGCGACGTCACCGACCGGCTCGCCGAGGACGCGTTCGTGGCCTACCTGCGGGGGCTGGCCGACATCGCGCGGCTGGAGATCGTCTCTGTGTGGCAGGAGCCCGACGAGCTGCACGTCATCGGCCGGACCTACAACGTGCCCCGGACCTACTACTACCGCCGGCTGGTGGGGAACCGGTGGACGCCGTGGGAAGCCGTCGGGGCACAGATCGAGGGCGACCACGTCACCGCCGTGGTGTACCAGGGGCGACTGCACGTGTTCTGGGTGACGTTCCTCGAGCAGGGGTCGACCGTGACCACCGGCAACCAGAGCTACCAGGAGCGTGAGGAGGAGACGATCGAGAAGCCGAAGGTGGACGTGCAGGCGCAATTACACGTCACCGAGCTGATCTCGGGGCAGTGGACACCGCGAATCTCCAGCGAACTGCTGACCGTCGTCTCGCAGGTCAGGAGGTTCTTCCCGGCGTTCATCACCTTGTATCCGACGCGCAACCGGGACGGATCAGGCGCCGACACATCGGTGACGATCCGGCTCGACGGCCTGCGGAGCCCACGGGATTTCCGCTTCGTCTCCCGCAACGCAGCGCCGTACCTCGTCACAGAGAGAGGGGCCGACCACTCCATCGGCATCGCCGGCCACAACCGCCTCGTGCCCCAGCGATACACCTTCCTTGAGAGCCTTTCCGCCGGCACCATCCAGGGAGGCGAGATCCTGAAGCAGCGACGGCCGTTCACCGCGGTTGCGCCGGCCCTGCCGGATGACGCGACAGTCACCGATCGCCTGTCCTGCCCGTTCTTCTACGCCGACGTGACGGGAAAGGTCGGCGGGACGCAGTTCGACGGGCAGAACACCTTCTTCGTCGAGCGGTCCGTGCGCACCGAGTCGTGGCCCCGGGGCGACGGGTGGCTGCCGGTGGTCGACGGAGTGTTCGTCGATCGGGGACAGATCAAGTCCATGATCCCCCCGTTCGTGCAGCGGCTGAAGACCGGCCAGGTGGTGCAGGTCCCGGTTGATCAGGTCCATCCAGACTCGATCTTGGAGCGGGTCGAGCCCGACGACTGGGCCACGAAAGTCGACACTGTTCTGATGATCGGCGGTCAATCGGTCACCACGACCGGCCTGATCACACCTGATCTCGACGATCGCGAAATCGACCTCGTGGAACTGGAGGTATAGGGGCCATGCCGCCAGTCGCCAAGTCAACGGTGAGCTACTCCTTCACCGCACACCTCCACCCCTACGTGCCGGAGCTGCTGCAGAAGCTGATCGCGGGCTCGGTGGCCGCGCTCGAGGAGGCCGACACCCAGCAACCACCGCTTCGGCGTGAGATTTTCTCCGACACGGAGTACCAGCCGACCGGGCTCGTCGCGAAGGAGCCGGTCGCGGAGCTCGACTTCGACGGCGCCTACGGCGTCTACAACTGGGAGCTGTTCTTCCACGTCCCGATCACGATCGCGATCCACCTCAGCAAGAACGGGCGCTTCGCCGAGGCGCAGCGCTGGTTCCACTTCGTGTTCGATCCCACCGACGACAGCGACGGGCCTACCCCGCAGCGGTTCTGGAAGACCGCGCCGCTGCGCACCACTGTGGTCGAATCGATCGAGAGCGTCCTGGACAGCATCTCGGACGCCTCGCACCCGCGGCACGGCAACACGATGGCCAGCATCGCGGAGTGGCAGCGTAGCCCGTTCCGACCGCACGTGGTAGCGGGATGGCGGCCGTCGGCGTACATGGTGCACACGGTCATGGCCTATCTCGACAACCTGATCGCCTGGGGGGATGCCCTCTTCGTCCAGGACACGTCGGAATCGGTCGGCGAAGCCACCCAGCTCTACGTGCTCGCTGCGAACCTCCTCGGCCCGCGCCCGCAACAACTCCCGCGGAAGAGCACCGCGCTCCCGCAGACCTACAACTCGCTGCGGTCCCGCCTCGGTGTCTTGTCCGAGCAGGAGAACGCGCTGTCCTTCGGGAACCTCTCGGCGCTCCCACTCGCGGACGCCTCCGACGGCACCCGCCAGCTCGACACGCTCGGGTTGACCTACTTCTGCGCGCCGCGCAACGAGAAGCTGCTCGGCTACTGGGACACTGTGGCCGACCGGCTGTTCAAGCTGCGCAACAGCCTCAACCTCGCCGGGGTGTTCCGGCAGCTGCCCCTGTTTGAGCCGCCGATCGACCCCGCGCTGCTCGCCCGGGCCGCGGCGGCGGGGGTGGACGTCGCCGCGGTCGTCGCCGGGGTCAACCAGCCGGCATCGCTGGTGCGGTTCGGGCTGCTCGCCGCTAGGGCTGGCGAGCTGTGCCAGGAGGTCAAGAGCCTGGGTTCGGCGCTGCTCTCGGCGATCGAGAAGCAGGACGGGGAGGCGCTGGCCGCCCTGCGGGCCCGGCTCGAGACCGAGACGCTGCAGGCCGCCGAGCCCGTCAAGTACGCCCAGTGGCAGGAGGCGATCAAGAGCCGCGAGGCACTGGAGACGTCGCAGGAGATCGTCCGGGCGCGCTACACCTACTACGAACAGCTTCTGGGGGTAGACAAGAAGACGCTCGAATTCGACGACGTCGCGGAACTCGACGACACCAGGCTCGACGACGGGAGCTTCGCTTCGACCGAGCCGACGACCGCGAAGCGGGACATCGAGATCGATATTGACCCGTCGGCGATTCCGGAGGGTGGTGGTCCGGCCCAAGGTCGGAAGGTCAGCCAACATGAAGCCACCGAGCTCACCCTGCTGGACGCATCCCAGATCGCGCAGGACGTTGCGGCCGTCCACGAAGCTATCGCCGCGTTCCTCAACGTCGTTCCAACGTTCTCGGTCGACGTCAAACCGTTCGGAACGGGATCGGGCACGAGTTTCGGCGGATCCAACCTCGCCGCTCCGCTCGCCGGTTGGGCTTCGATCGCCCGCGGCCTCGCCGGTCGACTCGGCCACGAGGCGGGTAGGGCCGCCCGCGTCGGTGGCTACGCCCGGCGCGAGCAGGACTGGCAGTTTCAGAGCAACCTCGCCGCCGGCGAGCTCGACCAGATCGCCAAGCAGCTGGTGGCGGCCCAGATCCGCGAGTTCCTGGCCGAGCGTGAGCTGAAGAACCACCGAACGCAGATCGAGCAGGCCCAGGACGTCGAGCGGTTCCTCGCGGGGGAGCGGCCCGATGGGAAGACGACCACCACCGCGTATTACGCGCTGATGCGCCGGGACGTGCGCGATCTCTACAACCGCACCTACCGGTTGGCGCTGGAGACCGCGCAGAAGGCCGAGCGGGCGCTGCGCACCGAGCTCGGCGACCCAGGCCTGTCGTTCGTCCGGCCCAGCCACCTCGCCGGCACCGAGGGCCTGTTCGCGGGGGAGAAGCTGCACCTCGACGTCCGGCAGATGGAGCTGGCCCACCTCGACCTGAATCGGCGCGAGTACGAGCTGACCAAGAACATCAGCCTGCTGCAGCTCGCGCCGCTGGAGCTGGTGCGCCTGCGCGCCACCGGCCGGGCGACGTTCACCATCCCCGAGGAGCTGTTCGACCTTGACACGCCGGGGCACTACTTCCGGCGGATCCGGTCGATCGCGGTGAGTATTCCATGCGTCACCGGACCATACACCGGCGTGACCTGCACGGCCCGGTTGCTGCGCAGCCACGTCCGGACGAAGCCCGTGCTCAAGGACAGCAAGTACGTCGACACCGGCGACGGCGACGACCGGTTCGACCACCAGCTCGGCGCCACGGAGTCGATCGTCACGAGTTCCGGCAGCAACGACACCGGCCTGTTCGAGACGAACCTGCGGGACGAGCGACTGTTGCCGTTCGAGTACCGCGGCGTCGTCGGGGAATGGCAGCTCGAACTCGCCGACGATCCGCGTCCCTTCGACTACGACACCATCACCGACGTCGTCCTGCACATCCAGTACACCGCCCGCGACGGCGGCGTGCCGCTGCGCAACGCCGCAAGCGCCAACGTCCGTGCACAGATCGCGGCCGGCACCGCCGCCGGGTCGACCCGGCTGCTGTCGGCCCGCCACGAGTTCCCGAGCGCGTGGACCCGGTTCACTGCGGCGCCGCCCGGCTCCGGGGCCGCGGGCTCGCCGAGGGCGCCGCTGACTCTCGACCTGCGCCGCGAGCACTACCCGTTCTTCGCAGGCGCCGGGCCGTCGGCGTTGACGAGGGTGGACCTCATCGCCCGGTTCGGCTCCACGAGTCCGTCGGCGTTCGTCATCGCGCGGGAGCCGCTCGGCTCGGTGTCGGACGGTGTGGGAACTGTCGAGCTGACCGCTCGGGACGGGTTCGGCGACCTGCGGATCGGCACCGTCGCCGCGGACTCGGGGCAAGGCTGGGGTGCGTTGCCGGACCCCATCGGGTCGCTGACCCTCTATCCGGAGGACAACTCGATGGCCGACCTCATGGTGGCGTTGACGTGGAGGTGAGGTCCCAGGTGGAAGGTGATCCCTGGGCGGGCTTCATCCCGCCGAGTGAGGGGGAGGCCAATCGCCACCTGCCGACGGTTCAAGCGGCTCTCCACGCCGAGGACACCGAGGTACGGCGGCAGATTCTCGCGGACGGCGTCGTGCGGTTCGGGCCGATCTTCGTCGCCACGCTCCGCTGGTTCGCGCTGAAGTCGGTTCAGTCCGCCCCGGCCGACGAGCAGGATCCACGGTGGCGGTCGATGTTCGACCAGGCCGCGCTTGTGATGCTCCGGTGGTTCCGCGGTGAAGTGCTGACCGCGAGCGCCGAGGAGCGCGAGCGGCGCGCTGCCGCGGCCCGGCAGTTGCTGGCCGACCCGGCCTGCCCGCGCAGCTGGCTGGAGCCGACCGCGAGAGCGATTCTCGGCCTGCCCGCGGGCCACCCACAGCGGGATCTCGTTCTGGTCGACAGGGCAGCGCGAACGCTTCTCGACGACAAGAGCGCCGACGACGAGGAGCCCGAAGACATCGCAGGTGCTGTACGGCTCCTTCTCGCAGCTGATCTGTACACGCTCGACGAGGTGCCAGGTCTGCTGGACACCGCCCGCACGTCGCCGTCAGCGGGGCTTCCCGAAATCGTCGCGATCACGGCGGTCGGCAGCTTCGTCGTGCGACACCTGGCGGCGCTGGAACGCGACGAACCCGCGGCGGCAGCCGCCTGGCTGGAGCTCTGCACACCGCTGATCGACGACCAACTCGCTCGATCCACCCCGTCGGCGGGCATGCTGCTGGTCGCCGGTCTCGTCGCAGAGGCACAGGACAGACCGGTCGAGGCCATTGACCGCTACCACGCCGCGCGCGTCGGTCCGGACGCGGACGACGGCCAGCGCCGCACGGCCGGCCTGCGGGAGATGCCGCTGCGGCTGGCCCACTCGATCGGCGGCCTGGATATGGTCGCAGACTTCCTGCTCGGCGCCATGCCGCACCTGGTTGACGAGTACGTCGCGGCACTGGGCCCGGCCGCTGCCCGCGAGGTGGGGAGGCGATGTGCCCGCGCCGGCTGGGCCGCGGTCGAGGCCCTCGTGCGGCTGGATCGGTGGCCCGAGGCGCTTGCCGTGCTCGACACTCTCAAGAGCGTCCGCTTCCGGCACCGGGTCGCGCTGCGCACGTCGCCCGCGGGGCGTGCGGTGCTCGAAGCCGAGCGCGCCCTCTACCGGCTGGTTCGCGGCGTCGCGGTCGATATGCCAGAGCCGCCGGACGGCGAGACCGACCGGTTAGTAGCCGACGTCGACCCCGAGAACCGACTTCTGGAGGCCTATCGACGCGTGCGCCCCGACCTTGCCCCGGCCCTGCTGGCAAGCCCGACGGTCGCCGAGGTCGCAGCGGTGCTCGACGAGAGCGAGGTCGTCGTCGTCCTCGGGGTCACCCGTCACAGCACCGTCGTCGCCGCCATCGTCGCGGAGGATCGAGATCACCCGGCCAGCACGGTACAGCTCAGCGACTGGCCACTGAAGCGCTGGGGGACCGCTGTCGGCGGCGACACGACCACGGGTTGGGCGTACGCGCTCGGCGCTCCGGAGTCGGATATTGATCGGCCGTCATCGCTTGACGGACTGCTCGCGACGGTCGAAGAGGTGCTGGGGCCGATCCTGCGGCAGGTCGCGGGACCACTCGGGGGCCGGCGGGTCACGATCGTTCCGCACGGCCTCCTGCATCTGATCCCCTTCCAGGGGTTGCCATCGCTCCGCGACGTCGACGTCACAACCTCGTCGAGCCTGGCGCAGTTCGTCCGCAGTCGAACGGCGCCGACGAGAACGATCGGCACGAAGGCGCTCGTCGTGACCAACCCCACCGAGGATCTGCAGCTCTCGGACGCAGAGGCCGACAGCGTCAGCGCGACGCTCGATCCGCTCGGCGTCGTATGCGCGAGGCTCGAGGGAAGCGCGGCGACGGAAGGCGCCGTCCTGACCGCGCTTCAGGACACGGACATGCTGCACCTGAGCGGTCACGGCCTTTCCGACGCGTCCGACCCGGAACGGTCCGCCCTGCTTCTCGCCCCAGCCGACCCGACCTCGGTCGCGCAGATCCAGTCGTGGGTGCGGCAGGTGCCGGAGTGGGCCGAGGATGCGACGGGCATCTACCGATCAGGCCCCGTCCCCGATGTCGGGCTCCTCCACGAGCGCACGTCGCTCGACGGGACGTGGGTTGATCAATGGATCGATCTCGGGCCGACCACGACGCTGTTCCAGCATGTCCGCGACGGGTCCGTCCGTTTGGCCGGCGAGGCATGGTCCGCGGGTGACTTGCTCGTCGAGGACGCCCTCTCACACTGCGGACTCGCCGTCCTCTCGGCTTGTGAGTCCGCCGCAAGCGGGTTGTCGGCGGACGTCGACGAGTACTCCGGCCTCCCCGCGGCTCTCGAGCTGGCTGACGTGGGCACCGTCATCGCGACCGGTTGGCCGGTGTCGGAAGGCTTCGCGGCCCTCTTCGTCGACCTGTTCTACACCGAGCTCAGTGCCAGACGTCGAGGATCGATCGACATCGTCGCGGCAGTCGGCACGGTCAACCGACGGCTTCGCGTGATGAGCGGCGCAGAAGCTGCGGCCTTGATCGACGAGTTGCGGCTGCGTTCGACCAACCCGCACGTCTGCATTCGGCTCGAAGCCTTCGGCAGGCGGATCGGGCGCATCGACAGCCCGTTCGCCCGGCCATGGTGGTGGGCCGCATTCTCCGTTCGCGGACACGGGCAGCTGAGCTGGAGGGGCACCGCATGAACGACTACGACAGGATCAGGGCCGCCGCGTCACCCGACCTGCCCGCGGCAACCGACATACCGACCATCCCTGTCGCTGAGGCCCTCGCGGAGTCCGGTCTCTTCGCCGTTCTCGACGTCGCGTTCTACTCCGGTTCTGACTGGGTTCGGCTGGTGCGTGGCGCCGAAACGGTGTTTCTCGCTCGCGACGCCTATCTCGACCTCGTGGAAGACTCGTCGAAAGGTTACGGCGACTCGGCCGTGGCGATCATGACGAGTCGTCCGGTCGGACGGGTCGTCCCCGATCAGCGGTTCTGTCCTCTGCCGGGATGCCCACAAGCGCAGGTCTGGCTATCACCTGCCGATGGGACCGAGACGTGTCTCGTCCACCGCGGGACGCTACTCGTGGCGCGTCGTCCATGAACCTGGCTGACCTGAATAGGGCAGGTGCGGAGCTCGGCACGCGCTTCACTCTCCTCGGCACCTTGCCCCTGACCGTCGTGGTGACCGTGGTGGCGGCGCTGGTGGCCGCGGGTGCCCCAGGACGCGCGCCGGATCTGAACGCTGTCGCGGCCGAACTGGGGCGTCTGTCGGTTGCCGAGGGTGTCTTGACCGCCGCCGCAGTTCTCATTGTCGCTGTGCTCCTCACCCCCTTGCAGAATCCGCTGGTGCGTCTTTTCCAAGGTCACTGGGGAACGCGCGGGCCGATCGGTTGGATCGCGGAATCGCGGATCTCCCGTCACCGCGAAATCCGTCTGGAGATCGACAAGCGGACGAGGCATGTCGGCGCCAGCGCACCCACCGACGCGAGCTCCGAGGTGGCGAAGTGGGAACTGCGACACCGATACCCCTCCGAGGAAGCCGTCCGCCCGACGGTGCTGGGCAACGTCCTGCGTGCCGCCGAAGGTCGCGCTGGTGCCCAGTACGGACTCGACTCCGTTGTCACCTGGCCCCGACTGTATCCGCTGCTCGACGACAAGGTGGCCGCGGTGGTCGACGATCAGCGCACTCAGCTGGACGTCGGAGTTCGCTTCGCGGCCTGCTTCCTCGCCGCGGCTGTCCTGACGTTCGGGCTCCTGGTTGCCCATGGCTGGTGGCTGGTCGTGCCTGCGCTGTTCGGAGTCCTCAGCTACCTCGCCTACCGCGGCTCCGTTGTTGCTGCGGACGGATACGGCCGGGCGGTTGAGGCTGCGTACGATCGTCACCACCTCGACCTCCGCGACGCTTTGGGCGTCAGCAGACCGGCGTCCTCGTCAGCCGAACTGGCACTCAACGAGCAGCTCATGCTGCTCTGGCGCGGGAAGACCGCCATCGACATCGAGTACGACGATCGCCAGTAGACGAGCCGGAGCGCGTTGGCGGTCCACTCGTGCAGGGTCGGGACGCCAGCCGATGCCGGAGAATTGCATGCTCGATGGCCATGCTGACGCGGGGACGATGAGCCCGGCCACCTACTCGAGGATCGCGCACATGGTGCCCATCGACATCGGCTGCACGGGCACCTTGTCGAGCAACGCCTCGTGCCAGGCGAAGAGCGGTATTCGATCCTCGGCTGGATCGCCGCCGATCTGACGCGGCCGGAACGCGTTCGTACCTGGTCCCGGCGACACCGGATAGTAAAATCCGCGGTCGACCGGTCCGTACTTCCCGGACGGAGATTTGCGAATGTCGTAGAGACCGAAGGGGTCGACCATGAACCACTCGGTTCGTGGCCACTCGAGGTCGCTGCCGTTCTTCGTGAGAAAATCCCGGATTTCTTGCTTCTGGTGTGCCGTGAACACTAGGGAGAACTCGTCGTGCAGTCGACCGAAGAGTGGTCCCAGCTCGGGATCGGGTCGCCACCCGGCAGCGGCCTCATGTGGAAGCGCCATCGCGAAGTGGAGATGGAGGACGTTGCGCGGCGGATCCCATGCCTCGCCGACGAGCTGCCCGGCGAACACTTCGCTGCCCATCTCGGCAATCCGACCTGATATCGGGGGCACTGGGACTTCGCGGACCATGTTGTACAGCGTTCGGTAGTAACTGGTCAGGTCGCCTCCGGGGCTTGATCGTCGGGATGCGATGATCATGGGGTGCAGGCTGGGGAGGGACGTCCGTCGTATGACGAGCTCGCCGCCCTGGTCGCCGAGCAGGCGCGGGTGATCGACGAGCTTCGTGGGCGGGTCGCGGTGTTGGAGGCCGAGAACGCCGAGCTGAAGCGCCGGTTGGGAATGAACTCGACCAACTCGTCGAAGCCACCGTCGTCGGACTCGCCGTTCGCCAAGCCGGCGCCGAAGTCGCTGCGGCGAAAGAGTGGTCGCAAGCCGGGCGGGCAGCCCGGGCATCCGGGTTCGACGTTGGCGCTGGTCGACAACCCGAACCAGCGGCGCCGGCACGAGCCCGGCCCGTGCACGGGCTGTGGGGCGAGCCTGGCCGACGCGCCCGAGGTGGGGATGGAACGCCGGCAGGTGTTCGACCTGCCGCCGATGACCGTGCGCGTCGTCGAACACCAGCTCATCGCCCGCCGCTGCGACTGTGGGACCACCACCTGCGCCGCGCCGCCGGAGGGGGTGAGCGCGCCGGTGCAGTACGGGCCGCGGCTCACCGCGATCGTGCTCTACCTCTACGTCGGGCAGTTCCTGTCCAAGAAGCGCACCGCCGCGGCGCTGGCCGAGCTGTTCGGCACCCCGGTCTGCGAGGGCACCGTGGCGGGCATGACCCGGCGCTGCGCCAATGGGCTCGCTGGGTTCCTGACCGAGGTCAAAGAGCGGATCGCCGCCGCCGAGGTGGCCGGGTTCGACGAGACCGGGCTGCGGGTGGCCGGCAAGTTGCACTGGGTGCACTGCGCCCGCACCGGCAAGTACACCCTGATCACCTGCCACCCCAAGCGTGGCCGCGACGGCATCAACCACGCCGGAGTCCTCACGGGGTTCGGTGGGGTCGCGGTGCACGACGCCTGGGCCCCGTATGACACCTACCTCGACCCCGCACACCAGCTCTGCTGTGCGCACGCGTTGCGGGAGCTGGCCGCCGTCGCCGACACCGCGCCGGCCGATGCCGACTGGTGCTGGGCCACCCAGGCCGGTGACGCGCTGGTGGCGATGCAGAAGCTGGTTGCCGACGCGATCGCCACCGGCGCCGATGCCCTCGACGCCGATGCCCTGGACAAGCAGGTCGGGCTCTACCGCTCGGCCGCCCAGATCGGCCGCACCCAGACCGCGGCGCGGTCGACCAAGCTGATGCGCAAGCACAACGCCCTGGCCCGCCGCCTGCTCGACCGCCAGGACGACTACCTGCGCTTCACCACCGACTGGCGCATACCCGCCGACAACAACGGCTCCGAACGCGACATCCGCATGATCAAACTCCGGCAGAAGGTGTCCGGCTGCCTGCGCACCCTCACCGGAGCCCGACAGTTCTGCGCGATCCGCAGCTACCTGTCCACCGCCGCCAAACACGGCCACACTTTCCTCGACACCCTCGTCATGCTCGCCGAGGGCCACCCCTGGCTGCCCGCGCACCAATAATCAGGCCACGAAGACCTGACCAGTTACCGAGCTCGCAGAACATGAAATGGCGGTCGATGGGATCGGGATCGTGTTCGAGAAGGCGGCGGAGCTCGCGGATCGCTGGGAGCATGTCGCTGGGCAGTCGGTGCAGCCAGGACAGGTCGTAGGAGTCGTCCTCGGCGTCGGTGAGTAGCGCCTCGGTGAGGCCGGTGCGCATCGAGCCGGCGAGTGCTGCGGGTGGCGGGGGCACGATCGCGGTAAGGCCGAAGTCGGCGGGGTCGTGAGAGAGCCACACTCCGAGGAGTCCAGGGCCGTCTTGTCGCATGCCGCCGCCGACAACCACTCCGGGGAGGGCGATCAAGGCCCGATGACGCGCCCCGAGCGCGAGAAGCCCCGGCCGATAGGCTTGGGCGTCGTCGCGGCACAGGTACCCGACCTTCGCACCGTCGATCAACACTGTAATGGCGTTCGGGTCGTAGGGGTTGTCGGGCTCGGGAAGCAGAACTGCTTGGACCTCGACCCGTACGCGCTCGTCCCTGCGGCCGCCGGCCACTCGCCAGAGCGCTTCCTGGTACTGGCTCTCGCCGACCACTTCGAGATCGTGACGTCCGCCGAGGAGCACAACATTGGGGACCGGTGGCGGCACGACGACGGCTGGCACCGACGCGGCTGCACGACGGTCCGCGCCGGCCCGGCGGCTGAGGAAGCGGTCAAGCAGGCCCATGAAGGTCATGTCACTTTGCGCCAGTGATCCGTTACGAGACTTCTTGCCCTGACTACCCGGCCGCAGCGTTCGGACGACCGCCCAGCCTGATGAGGTCCGGCTTGTTCGACCTGCTCGTGCCGGCGGTGCCCTCTGTGAGCAGTCCGAGCTGAGGTTCAACCAGGGCGTCGAGGAGCGCAGATGGAGCACCGCCCCACACCGGCGGTCTCCTCCACCTCGAATTGTCTGACGCGTGCTGGGCGCACCGCCCGGCCAAGAGCCCGTGAACTGCACAGATCGCGCCGGACGCGCGACTGCCGGCGCGAGCGATGCTAGGTTCAAGATCGGCGTGGAGCGGTTCGTGGAATGAGTTCGTACCACGTTTCATTCCACGCGGCTGCCAAACCGGACAGTTCGCCCGGTCACTGAGCGCGATAACCCTAGGTCAAGCGTGGTGCCCCCGGCAGGATTCGAACCTGCGCTCCCGCCTCCGGAGGGCGGTGCTCTATCCCCTGAGCTACGGGGGCCGTGCGTTGCCAACCCTAGCGCACCCCCGCTCCGGCTCGCCGGGACCCCTCGACGGTCGGGTGATCGCCGAGTGCGCGCGTCCGCCGTTGATCCGATCGTCAGGCGTGCGTGCCGGACACTGGATCTGGCGCGATCTCGCACACCGCTCCGGCTATCGCACCCCGGCTGGGGCTGGCGCACGCTGTACAGCAGGTGCGGCAGTTCCACTCGGCGTGCGACGACGCGGGCGGGGTGCGACGGGTGCCGCTCCCGACTTCGCGGGCGGCCACCCACCGCGACCACGCCATCGTCGACAGGTCATCGCCGAGCTGAAGAACGGCCCACTGGCGCATCTACCCTCGGGCAGGTCGCAGCCAGGGCGTCGGCAAAGTCGCGGTGAGTGGGCGCTGAGCTGCGACGACACGTCGCTCGGCTCAGGCGACCTTCCAGCTACGGTCGCCGAGTGTGGCGACGACGTCAAGGGTTCCGCCGATTGCGCTGACGTAGCTGCGGACGATGTCGATACCTGAGATCTTGCCGTGCTCGATCTTGGAGACTCGGGCTTGGCTGACGCCGAGCATCTCGGCGACTTGTGCTTGGGTCAGGCCAGCAGCCTTGCGCATCTCGGCGAGCTGGTGCCCGCGCACGTAGGCCTCACGCCGTTCCGCTGCGGCGGCCTGGCCCACCCCCCGCTCGGCGAGGGTACGTGGGTCGATGGCGGCGGCCTTGGCTTTGACCTGATCCCACGTGCTGAACGTCGCGCTCATCGCCCCTCCCCGTGCCCTGTGACTCCTCGCGGTCCCGCTCTCAACGCTTGCAAGTGCTCGTCGAACCGCTTGTCGGCCAGCGGGACCGCGTCGCGGTACCACGTCTCCCAGCGACCGGACTTGTCGCCCGCGACGAGGAAGACAGCTTCGCGCTCCGGATCGAAGACGAACAACAGCCGTACCTCACTCGCGCCGGTAGACGGTGGCCGCAGCTCTTTCATGTTGTGGTGCCGGCTGCCGTGGATCCGGTCCACCAGCGGTCGCCCGAGTGCCGGTCCGACCGCCGCCAACTGCTCGATCGCGTCCGCGATCCCGTCGGCCGTGGCAGGGTCGTCACGGCACAGGCTCAGGTACCAGTGCTCCACGTCCTCGTGCAGGCTGATCTCCCAAGCCACCACGGCAATATAACCTATCGGTCATTGTGACAGACTGGCCCTGGGCGGCCGGACTCGACGAGTTGATCCGCCGCGCCCTGCACGACCCCCTTCCCGTAGCCGCCTAACCACTGCCCCGACAGGGCCCGACCGGAGACGACCGGTGGAAGTGCCGGACAGACCGGCGGCTCAAGCGCGCATACCGGCGTCCGGCCAGCCACGAGATCAACTACACACCGCCGACAAGATCAACGGTGGATCCAGGCTGAGCCCCGGTCCATGAGCGGCGGCACACTCCGCGGGCGGCGCCCGGTGCACCGGTGCCGCGGCGCATCAGAGCGGGATCGGTGTGCCCCCGCGAGCGGCGAGGAGCTGCCTCAGGTACTCGCTCTCGCTCGACTGCGCGCTGAGCATCTGCGCAGCGAGGTTGCGCACCTCCGGCACCGACGCGTGCTCGGACGCGTACTGGAGCATGACCGCCCCGCCCTCGTGGTGGCGGAGCATGAGCTGCAGGAACAGCACGTCCATCTGGTCGCCCGACGCCGCACGCAGGGCGCGGAGCTGGTCCGATGTGGCCATTCCCGGCATCGTCTCGACGCCGCCCGTGGCCGTCGCCGAATGTGCGTGGTCCGGCGATGCCATCCACGCCATG